>JAFXVS010000067.1 GCA_017534815.1 Bacteroidaceae bacterium
GATGATTCTGGAGGGTGAGGGTTACGATATGGATTTGCTGAATGATGAGGGTTATGGCAATATGGAGGCGCTGATTGCCTTGACGGACAATGATCAGCAGAATATCCTGGCATGTGTGGCGGCACGTCGTCGAGGCATCCGCAAGACCATCGCACAGGTGGAGAACCTCGACTACTTCGATATGGCTGATGACTTGGACATCGGTACGATCATCAACAAGAAGATGATTGCGGCCAGTCATATCTATCGTATGCTGCTGAAAGGGGATGTGGACAATGTGAAGATGCTCACCATCGGCAATGCAGATGTGGCGGAGTTCGTGGTCAAGCCTGGTTCGCAGGTGACGAGAAAGAAGGTGATGGATCTGCATTTTCCCAATGGTGTCAACATCGGTGGTATGTCGCGTGAAGGCCATTCCATGTTGGTGAGTGGTCCGACTCAGCTGCAGGCTGGTGACAAGGTTGTGGTCTTCTGTACAGGCAATACGCTCAAGAAACTCGACAAGTTCTTTAAGTAGATGGTAAACTGGAGACTCATAGCAAAGATCATGGGATTCCTCCTCTTCATCGAGGCTGGACTGATGATGCTGTGCCAAGGGGTCTGCTGGATTTATGATGAGGGGGTCAGGGCATTCTCTCCAGCCATTGCTTTGGCGTTGCTGTTGGGTATCATAGGTGTGGTGCTGGGCAGACGTGCTGGTAAGAAGATGGGGCGCAAGGACGGTTATATTGTGGTGTCACTCGTGTGGGTGCTCTTCACGCTCATCGGCATGATTCCTTTCATACTCGATGGACATGTGCCAGATGTGGCGAGTGCCTTCCTCGAGACGATGTCTGGATTCACCAGTACGGGAGCCACCATCATTGATGACCTCGATGCGATGCCTAAGGGATTGCTCTTTTGGCGAAGCGTCACCCAATGGATAGGTGGTATCGGTATCGTCTTCTTCACTATCGCCATCCTGCCAGCCTTTGGGGTGGGTGAGGTGAAACTCTTTGCCGCAGAATCGACAGGACCGCTCCATAACAAGGTGCATCCACGCATCTCGGTGGCAGCCAAATGGATTGGTGGCATTTATGTGATGCTGACCATCCTTTGCATCGTCTCTCTCCTCCTTTGCGGAATGCCTACTTTCGATGCCATCAACTATTCCTTCTGTACCACTGCTACAGGTGGTTACGGTACCCATTCAGCCTTGCTCGATGACTACTACCATTCGCCAGCCATTGAGTATGTGCTGATTTTCTTTATGTTCATCTCTGGTGTGAATTACACATTAATATATTATACGATCCTCAAGGGAAAGTTGAAGAAGTTCTTTGGCGATGCCGAATTGAAGGCTTATCTCATCATTGTGTTGGGTGCCTCGCTGGTCTGTGCAGTGGTGCTGGCTTATAACGGTTCCATGTACGATGTGGAAGCCTCCATCCGTCACAGCCTTTTCACCGTCATCTCCCTGCAGACCACCACAGGTCTCGCCACAGTCGATTACACCCTTTGGCCAGTCCAGCTGATGCCTGTCCTGCTCTTCGTCATGTTTGTAGGAGCCAGTTCAGGCAGTACCAGTGGTGGCTTCAAGTGTGTGCGCCTCAGCATCATTTATCGGGTGTTGAAAAACGAGTTCACCCATATCCTTCATCCACGTGCTGTCACCCCTGTCCGCATGAATGGCAACATCGTGCAGACAAAGGTGGTGCAGACCCTTATGGGTTTCGTGGCGCTCTTCGTCTGTTCCCTCTTCATGGGCGCTTTCGTCTTGGCCATCAGCGGAGTGGATCCCAACGATGTACACCCCAACTTTGATTACTACGAAGCCTTTGGTATCGCCATGTCGTGCATCAGCAATGTGGGGCCAGGCATGGGTTATTACGGACCAGTCCATTCATGGATGATCCTTAGTCCGTTGGCCAAGTGCGTCTGCTCCTTCCTGATGCTCATTGGCCGTCTCGAGATTTTCCCCATCATCATCCTATTCACCAGAGGATTCTGGAAAAAGGGCTAAACTTTAGCTCTCAACTCTATACCCTAAACTCTCAACTACTTTACCAAACATAAACATAAAACCTTATGAAGAAAACTCTTTTAACAGCAGTGTCCATGTTGGTACTGAGCACAAACACGCTGACAGCGCAGGTACGTTTACAACCTGACCAAATCGACCAAGTTTTGAAGGCGATGACCCTTGACGAAAAGGCCATGCTCGTAGTGGGTGGCAATCGTCGCATCGAGAACCAGGGCAACAATGGTATGGTGGGCAGTCATTCCCATCAGGTGCCAGGTGCTGCAGGTATGACACAGGCCATCGAACGTTTGGGCATTCCTGCTACTGTATTGACTGACGGCCCTGCAGGTGTGAGAATCTCACCCACACGCGCCAACGATTCCCAAACCTATTACTGCACAGGCTTCCCTGTTGGTACGGCTTTGGCATGTACGTGGAATGTCCAGTTAGTGGAGGAAGTGGGCAAGTGCATCGGCAATGAAGTGTTGGAATATGGTTGTGATGTACTGCTGGCACCAGGTTTGAACATCCATCGTTCGCCTCTGTGTGGACGTAACTTCGAATATTATTCAGAAGACCCCTTCGTGACGGGTAAGATTGCAGCTGCTTATGTGCGAGGTGTGCAGAGTCAAGGCGTGGGTACATCGATGAAGCATTTTGCCGCCAATTCACAGGAGACCAATCGAATGGGTGTGGATGAGGTGATGTCACAGCGTGTGCTCAGGGAGATTTATCTGAAGGGTTTTGAAATTGCTGTGAAGGAGGCAAAGCCTTGGACTATCATGTCTTCCTACAACCGTATCAATGGCCCCTTCACTCAGGAGAACGGTGAACTGCTCACCACCATCTTGAGAGATGAATGGGGATTTGACGGCATCGTCATGACCGACTGGACAGGTTTGCGCAATACGGCAGCACAGATTAAAGCAGGCAATGACCTGATGGAACCAGGTGCCGAATCGCAGATCAAAGATATTGTGGACAAGGTGAAGAGTGGTGCTTTGGCAGAGTCTGACCTCGACATCTGTGTGAAGAGAATCCTGCAATACCTCGTCAAGACACCCAGTTACAGGGGCTATCAGTTTTCTAATAAGCCAGACCTCAAGGCACATGCCGCTGTGACACGCAACAGTGCGACGGAAGGTATGGTGCTCCTGAAGAATGAAGGCAATGCGCTGCCCATGAAAAACGTGAAGCGGGTGGCGGTATTTGGCACTACTTCCTACGACTTCATCGCAGGTGGCACAGGCTCTGGCGATGTGAACAAGGCCTATACGATTGACCTGATGCAAGGACTCAACGAAGCGGGTTTAGAGGTGAACAAGAAACTGACTGACCTCTATAAGAGTTATCAGAACTACCAGAACAGCATCACGGCAGCTTCGCCAGCACGTGGAGGATGGTTCTGGGGTAAGGCTGTCTTGCCTGAGATGCCTGTGACCCGTCCTGTCATCGATGTACAGGCGCAGGAGTCTGATATGGCCATCATCACCCTCGGCAGACAGGCAGGTGAGGGCTCTGACCGTACAGAGAATGGCGATTTCACGCTCTCCGACACAGAACGGCAACTCATCACCGATGTGTGCAATGCGTTCCACTTGGCCAACAAGAAAGTGGTGGTGGTGCTCAATATGGGCAACGTGCTTGAAACGGCCTCATGGAAGGGAATGCCCGATGCCATCCTGTTGGCTTGGCAGCCAGGTCAGGAAGGAGGTTATTCTGTGGCAGATGTGTTGACTGGCAAGGCCAATCCTTCAGGAAAATTGACGATGACGTGGCCTGTCAACCTCATCGATGTGCCCTCCAGCGCCAACTTCCCCAATGTGCGACCAGCTGCTAATCGTCCTCGTGGAGGTGGCAACAACAAGGTCGAGTTCCAGGACTACACCAGACATTTGGAGGGACTCAATGTGGGTTATCGCTATTTCAACACCGTCCAGAAAGAAGTGTCTTATCCTTTTGGGTATGGATTGAGTTATACGACCTTCGCTTATAGCAAACCAACTGTCAAGTCCACGAAAGACGGCTTTGTCGCTTCTGTGACAGTCACCAATACTGGTTCCGTTGCAGGCAAGGAAGTGGTGCAGCTCTATGTGTCAGCCCCTGCTGGTGGATTGGAGAAACCAGCCCGTGAACTGAAAGCCTTTGCCAAGACCCGTGAACTGAAACCAGGTCAGAGTGAGACCCTGACGATGACCGTCACCAACTACGACTTGGCATCCTACAACGAAGCCACCCAAAGTTGGGAAGCCGCAGCCGGCAAGTACATCCTTGGCTTTGCAGCCAACGTGGAAGACATCCGTTCCACCGCTGTCTATACCCTCTCGAAACTGCAATCCACCAAGTGCCACGATGTCATGAAACCCAACATGCCGTTGTGATCAGAAAACTCACGAGGAGTTTCTCGTAAGGAAACTGGTGGTTTGTCGGTAAGAAACTATCCTTTTCCTTACGAGTAACTATCCGCTTGTTGCTTTGATCTTTCCCGCTCCGACCGGCAGGGTTTTCCGCTCCGACCGGGAAAGCCTCCCGCTTCTGCGGTTTAGACTAACGTACTTCTTTTTTTATTGTTGGTCGCTTCCGCTCAAAATCTCCAAAAATCTAAGGAAAAATCTTCAAAATCTTTCAAGAGAAAAAAGTTTTTTCGAAAAACATATACCCACCTACCTGTGCATGCCTCCAACCCCGATGTACAAAGGGCTGGCGATGAGGTAGGTGTTGCTGAAACACCTACCTAACATGTACCTTATCTTGCAATATGTCCCAAAAGTCGGACAAAAGATGAAAAGCTATATGATAGGTAGGTGTTGGGTAGGTGTTGGCACTTTTTGCGAAAAAACTCAAATAATTTCTCTCTTGCCAAGATTTTCTGGTTCGATTTTCTGAAGATTTTGAGCCCATAGGCGACCCTCTACATGCCTTCGTGTGCTTTCTTCCCGCTAGAATATGTCACCATTCCAAAGCATCTTCAGAAAATCCAAAACGTAAATCAATTCTTCGTCACCAGATTTGCGAGTAATAGGATCAAGTGACACGAGAATCAGTCGGCAATCAGGATGTTCCTCTTTGAAGGCTTTGAGTCCCTTTTTGTGTTTCGTCTCTACATGCTCTGATGATTTAATCTCAATAGCCACTTTTGCATCCCCAATAACGACATCCACTTCTTTCTTATCGTAAGTATGCCAATAGGATATTGTATCTCGTTTGTCATTGTATCCTTTATAAGCAATAATTTCCTGCATCAAGAGGTGTTCAAAGGCGTGTCCATAATCATCAGTGCCACGTTTCAGGGAGTTGCGGCCCATTAAGTAGTTGGCAAGCCCGACATCAAAATAATAGAATTTTGGAGCCTGAATAATCTTCCTCTTGATTTCTTTCCTGAATGCAGGAATCTCATACCCAATAAGTGTATCATATAGAATCTGGAAATATGACTTAACGGTCTTGGCTGAGACACCACAGTCTGAAGCGATGTTGGAATAGTTCAGTATTTCTCCGTCAGAAATGGCTGCCACTTCCATAAATCGCTCGAATGCATCAAGTTCTCTTACTTCGCCCTCTTCCCTGATTTCTTCGTCCATATACACTTTTACATAACCGGACAGACGTTTAGTGGCATCCTCTATCATATAGTGGCGTGGAATCATACCATTCTGAACTGCACGGTCTATTTGAAAGTCAGTTACCTCCGGCCATACCAAGGGATAAAGCGTTTCAGGTATCGCGCGCCCTCCAAGTGTGTTAGCGCCAGAACGCTTAAGTTTTCTAGCACTAGAACCGCTAAGGATGAAGTATAGTCCTTTGTTCATCATCAGGGAATGCACCACATCCAACAGTTCCGGCACTTTCTGTATTTCATCAACGATGACCAGTGTCCCGGCAGGTTTGTCCTGAAGAGCCTCCCAAAAGGTGTTGGGGTTAAGTTTGAGAGCCCTTCTTACTATTGGATTAAGCAGGTCGTAGAAAATGGCTCCTTTGAACCGTTCTTTTAGAAGAGTGGATTTGCCCGTCTGACGTGCGCCGAACAAGAACATCCCCTCATCCAACTTACCCTCGATATCAAATATTCTCTTATACATAATTCAATGAAATTTAGAAGTATGCTCCCCAATTTTATATAAAAATCGGGAGTATGGTCACGAATTTCATAATTTTTTCCGATGCAAAAATACGAATAATAATTAGAAACAAGAATATTTCGAACGGGAGCTTGACTATTTTTTGTATTTTCGCCCGAAAAATTTCATCAAAAGTAACATTTACATATTATTTGCGCTATTGCAGACCGTATGCTAAGACTTGGCGACCCGTGACGTGCCTCCCAAAGATTGCCGCCGTCTCTCTTGCCTTTTGCCGTCGGCTCTTTGATGCTTTGCCGCCGGCAAACCAGAGAATTCTCTCGAGAAATTCTGAACGAAATGACGTATCGCTGACAATGCCCCACTCATTCACATAACAAAGGCTTGCATAGCCTGTCCCATCTTGTCATTTCCCCCATATCTACCAATCAGAGACTCAAAAGCAAGTGGCACAATGGTTGTCTTCTACCTAAAAGCTAATCTAAAATACCTCACGATGAATGCTTAAATGATGTTAAATGCATACGCTATTTGATAAAAAACGCTCTAATTATTGATTTTGTTTCCAAAAGTCACTATATTTGCAGAGTTTTAGAAACAAAATTGACATCATGGACTTTCTGACATTCAAGGAACGGATGTACCCGATGGGGTGTTTTAACATCAATCAGGTGCTGTTATGGGAGAAGGATTTCGACCGTAACAACCTGACGCGATGGTGTCGTAGAGGGTTGCTGGTGAAGTTGAGGAACCAGTATTATGCCTTTCCAGAATATCGGCAGGTGCCAGACTTCTCACGTTATGTAGCCAATCGCATCTATGCCCCTTCGTATATCAGTCTGCATAGTGCCTTGTCGTTCTACGGCATGATACCAGAAGAGGTGGTGCAACTGACGAGTGTGACAACGCTGAAGACTGCCCGTTTCGAGAATGACTTTGGTACTTTTCATTACCAGAACGTGAAGACACCGCTCTACTTCGGCTATGAAATCAAGACGATGCAAAGCGGACGTGGTCTGTTGTTTGCCACACCAGAAAAGGCTTTACTCGATTTGCTTTACCTGAATCCCTATTATAAAACGGAGCGGGATATGGAGGAACTGCGTCTGGATGAGGATTTTATGCAGAATGAGTTGAATATAGAACGTTTGAACGGCTACCTCTCGAAGATGGGGAGCAAGACGCTGGAACAGAAAGTAAAACGCTTAATGAAGGTTTATGAACTATGATAGATATTGAATACATACGTAGTTTCTTCCCACCTACGATAGCCCGCGAAAGCCGCTTCGACCGCTATATGCTGAAAGAGTATCTGCAACTGCTGATACTCGACCATCTGGCTACGACACCATATATTAATAAGATGTCATTCATTGGTGGTACGAACCTCCGACTTATTCAGGGAATTGACCGATTCTCTGAGGATCTGGACTTTGACTGCAAGGACTTGAGTGAAGACGAATTTATGGCGATGACAGATAGCGTTGTAACCTATTTGCGCCAGAATAATATCGATGTGGAGACTCGCGACAAGCCCAATCCAAAACTGGCGGCTTTCAGGCGTAATCTCTATTTTCCTGAGATGCTGTTCGACTTGGGATTGACGGGTCACAAGGAAGAACGTCTATTGCTAAAAGTGGAGGCACAGGACCAGGGTGTTCTTTATCAGCCTGTTGTCGCGAATATCAACAGAATGGGATTCTTCTTTGGGGTTCAGGTGCCGCCGATAGATGTGCTTTGTGCGATGAAGTTCGCTGCCATTTTGGCCCGTCAGAAAGGACGTGACTTCTATGATACCATCTTCCTGCTGTCGAAGACCAAGCCGAATCTGGAGTTCCTGTCTGCCAGAGCGGGTATATCTACTATTGATGAACTAAAAACAGCCATTGCTGAACGGCTGAAGGATATTGATTTGAACCTGAAGAAGCGTGACTTCTCCCATCTGGTTTTCAATGAACAGAACGCAGAGAGGATTCTACAGTTCCCAAATATCGTAGCAGCAGAGTGCGGTGGATAAGATGGAGAACAGTATCCAGAACATCATCTTGCAGGAGATGGAATCATTGGATGGCATCATGATTGCCACTACCAATCTGACGCAGAATCTCGATTCGGCCTTTGAACGCAGATTCCTTTATAAAATAAAGTTTGAGAAGCCCACAGAGGAAGCCCGTGCTCATATTTGGCACTCGATGATTCCAAATCTCAGCGAGACAGATGTTCGTGCATTGGCTTCGAAGTACGATTTCAGTGGTGGTCAGATTGAGAACATCGCCCGTCACTATACGATTGACAACATCCTGCATGGACAAAGCGAAGATGTGCTGCCTATGCTCATCCGTCATTGCGACAATGAGCGGTTGGATGAAAGGAAAACGCGGAAGATCGGATTTTGATGTGCCATTTTCCTTTTTTCTTTTGTCCATTCAAAATAAATATATTACCTTTGCAAATCAAAACAAAAAATAATGTATTATGGCAAAATTTAAGCGTATATTGCTGAAACTTTCGGGTGAGAGTTTGGCAGGAGAACAGAAACAGGGTATCAATGTGGAGCGACTCAATCAGTATGCTCAGCAGATCAAGGAGATTGCGGAGATGGGGGTGCAGATTGGCATCGTCATCGGTGGTGGCAACATCTTCAGGGGATTGAGTGGAGCTGGTAAGGGCTTCGATCGTGTGAAGGGTGACCAGATGGGCATGTGCGCTACGGTCATCAATTCGTTGGCTTTGTCAAGTGCTTTGGGTGCAATCGGTCAGAAGAACCGTGTGTTGACAGCCATCCGTATGGAACCCATTGGTGAGTTCTATAACAAGTGGAAGGCCATTGAGGCAATGGAGCAGGGCGAGGTGGTCATCATGGGTGCTGGTACAGGTTCTCCTTATTTCACCACTGATACAGGTTCTTCACTTCGTGGCATCGAGATTGAGGCTGATGTGATGCTGAAGGGTACTCGTGTAGATGGTGTCTATACGGCTGATCCTGAGAAAGACCCAACCGCCACGAAGTATCACGACATCACGTATAAGGATGTGATTGCCCAGGGCTTGAAGGTCATGGACATCTCAGCCACAGCGATGTGCATGGAGAACAACCTGCCCATCTATGTGTTCAACATGGATGTGCTGGGCAACTTGAAGAAGGTGATGGAAGGTGAGGAGATTGGCACGTTGGTGCACAATTAAGGTGCTCACTTCCCAATGAGCTTCTTCATGGCGATAGCGTCTTTGTCGCCATCAGCGGCGTCTTCTTGGATTTTCTCCAGAACCTTGTCGCCGCCATTAGGATTCTTGATGGCTTTCAGGAGCCACGTTTTAGCAAGGGTTGCATCTTTTTTGCAGCCCTTGCCTTTTAGATAACACTTGCCGAGCTGGTACTGCGACTTGGCATGTCCTTGTGCAGCAGCTTTCTCATACCACTGGCGGGCAAGTTTGTTGTCTTCCTTCACGCCATGCCCCTTGTCGTGACATCGCCCCATGCGGTACTGCGCCTTCTTGTGTCCTTGATGTGCGGCAGGCAACAGCTTCTTGATGGCTTCTGTGTATTTCTTCTGGTCATAGAGTTTCTTGCCCTCTTCATAGAGCGCATCGGCTGATTGTGCTTTGGCCACAATGCTGAGCAGGAGCATCAGCACGAAAAGGATTTGTTTTGTCATGAGTTTTGTGTTGTTTATTGTTTTCTATATACTTTCTTCTTCCCCTGAAGGATGATGCCGGAAGTGGTTTCTGATGCGGGTTTTCCGCTGAGGTCATACCAACGTTCATCGTCTGTTGTACCTTGTCCGTTGTCGCTCACAACACTCTCGATGCTTGTGGCGAGTTCTTCGGAGTCCTCGGAACGGTTGCCAGCATAATCCACCGCCTTGACCTTGTAGAGGTAGTGCTTGCTCGGTTCTGCAGTTGTGTCGAGGAACGAGGTGGTGCTGACGCCACGAGCGATGGTGTTGTATTCAGCAGACTCTCCTTCCTGCTGAGGTACTACAGCACGCAGCACGAGGTAGGTCAACGGGTCTGTGTCTTCAGGTGCTGTCCATGAGAGTTGTATGCCGTTTTCCTGTTGCTGGATGTTCAATTCCGTTGGAATGGCAGGTGAGCGGGTATCGACTTTTGAGTCGATGGGCTGCAATCGCCACAGGTATGCAGCCTTGGAACGAGCGCGAGGTGAAGGACCGGTCTTCAGGCGTACCTCTGAACCAGAGGCAGAATTGGTGCAATAGAGGTATTTGTTGGACAGTCGGCTGATGATGTAATAATAGCCGTCCTGCGCGTACTTGATATACCATTGCTCCTCCAGCAGATGTGTGCCATTATTGTCTCCCTTCCAGCAGATGACATTGGCTTCATCGGCCATGTTGGAGTTCAGTATGTTCAGGTGAGAATTATTGTCAGCGCTGAGATTGTCGATGAACCAATAGGAAATGTCGCCACGGGTCCTTCCTGGTGTCACTTTCCATTGCTGGGAAGTTTTGTTAGAAGATGATAGGGTGGAGGTGGTTACATAAGAGGAACCGGCACTGGTGAGCACCTTATCGCTGTACTGATTCACAAGGATGTAGTTGCCATCGACTACGAATGGTGGCACGTCCTCGCCCCAAGTGATGTCGAAGAGACGTTCAGCATTGATTTGCCCATATTGATACCCTGTGCCTCCTGGCACCTCAAACACATATCTTCTTGTGGGGCCTTCGCCATTGAAATAGACGGGTCGGTCTTCGCTGACAAAGGCAAAGGTGGAGGTGGTTGCCTGACGTTCGGATGAACCTAAATAACCATGCACCTCACCCGTCGTGTTGTTGCGATAGACGGCTCCACAAGTCCAGGCATTGCGGTTCTCTCCGTAGCCAAGACGCACACCTTGGTTGGAATCGAGACAGAACTGTCCACGAGCTTTCGAGTCGAAGCCCCACCAGATGCCGTTCTCCATACCATAATTCACACCCACGATGGCTTCACCAACATTATGCAACTCATCAGCTGTTGCCACCTTGCCATCTGCCTTCACCTTCTTAAAGAAATTGGCATAGTTGTAGAAGGTACCTGCCAACTGATGTGTATTTCCTTCGTCCAAATAGTCTTTCAGGTAGTTGTACCATGTGAGTGCTTTATCATCATTCAGCGTGTTGCCGCCACAAATGCGGATGTCCTTAAAGAATTCATCCGCTTTCAGCAATTTGGCAATGGCAAGGAAGTCTTCCATCGCTGTACTCTCATCGACGGCCTGTTCCCATACATAATCGGGCTCGTTGAAAGGTGAAACGCTCACCACCGTCAATCCCTGTTGCTGCACAAACTGCACACTCGCCTTGATGAGCTTATACCACTCTTGAGGTTTGCCCTGATAATTTGTGCGACCTGTATAGTCGGTGATTTTATACATCTTGCCATCCGTCCTCTGCTCTTCTGGATAATTACCATCCTCATCGATTAAGCAAAACAGCGCCTCATGGTCACAATTGAGGTTCACCTTCGTCGTTCCTGTCAGTTTCATCAAATCACAGCGCCATTTCAGTTTTTTCTGCTGACGGGCTGTCAACGTGTAAGTGCCATCACCATTGTCCGTCACAAGGTCGACAGGTTGAAACGACACGCGTCCTGTGGCAAAGTTCCCCTTACCGATGTGGGCGACACCACGATTCACGTTAAAATCCCAATCCCAAGCGGCATCCATACCCCAATTCACCTTGTATTCTTTGCCTTCATCAGCCACATTAAAATAAATGGTCACATCCGCTCTGCTTGCGGCTGCCCTCATATAATCCGCTCCTGTCTGTGCAGTAGCGGTCATCGCTGTCATCATAGCGAGTGTCAATAATAACTGCTTCATATACCTATTGTGCTTTTTCGTCCAAATAGCTGTCTTTGAATCCCAAGAAATAGAGTACGCCGTCCAGTCCGATGGTGTTGATGCTCTGCTGGGCATTTGCCACCACACGAGGTTTTGCGTGGAAGGCAATGCCGAGACCTGCTTGGGAAAGCATAGGCAAATCGTTGGCTCCGTCGCCCACAGCAATGGTCTGCTGCAAATCGACTTTTTCCACCTGTGCAATCAGTTTGAGAAGTTCCGCTTTCCGTTTTCCGTCCACAATCTCGCCCACATAGTTGCCTGTCAGATGTCCTGTTTCATCTATCTCCAGTTCGTTGGCATACACATAATCTATTCCATATCTTTTTTGGATGTACTCGCCAAAAAACGTGAATCCACCACTCAAAATGGCAATCTTGTAACCATACTTCTTCAGCACATACATTAATCGATCCACACCCTCTGTGAAGGGCAGATTCTCGGCAATCTCACGCATCACACTCACATCCAATCCCTTGAGCAGTTTGCAACGTTCTGTGAAACTCTCCTTGAAGTCAATCTCTCCACGCATAGCCCGTTCTGTGATAGCTGCCACACGGTCATACACCCCATTTCTTCTTGCCAACTCGTCAATCACCTCCGTCTGAATCAGCGTGGAATCCATATCGAAGCAAATCAGTCGGCGCATTCTGCGATACATGTTGTCTGTTTGGAATGAACCGTCAATATCCATCTCGCTTGACATCCGCAGCAATGCCCCATGCAGCGCTTCTTTGTCTTTTGGTGTGCCACGTACGGAGAACTGAATGCATGCTCTTGTCTTTTCTTTCGGGTGCAAGATGCTTGAACGTCCTGACAGTCGCTTAATGCCGTCGATGTTCAATCCCTGCTCAGCAATCAATTGGCTCACGGCCTCAATCTGCTGAGCCCTCAATCGCCTGCCCAAGACCGTCAGGATATAGCGGTTCTTGCCTTGACGTGCCACCCACGCTTCATATTCCTCCATTGTGATAGGCGCAAAACCGATGTTCACTCCCAGTTCGCTTGCCTTGAACAGCAGTTCCTTCATCACGTGCCCAGACTTGTCATCCGACACCCGAATGAGGATACCCAACGAGAGTGTTGAGTGGATATCCGCCTGACCGATGTCCTGAATGTCCACATCATAGCGCGACAAGATGTTCATAATGCTTGCTGTCAGTCCTGGGCGATCTTCACCTGTAATGCGCAATAAAATGAGTTCTTCCATAATAGGTAATTCTTGGTTTTGGGGTCAAAGTTAAGACAATTTGAGAAAAGAAAAAAATAAATCAAGAAATATTTATGTCCTTTTCTTATTTCTTGGGTGATGCTGAAGGATTTCCTCACGTAGATGGGTGGTATCGATGTGGGTGTATATCTGCGTGGTTGCGATGGATTCATGTCCAAGCATGGCTTGAATGGCACGCAGGTTAGCACCGCCTTCGAGCAGCGAAGTGGCAAAGGAATGGCGAAACGTGTGGGGAGAGACGGTCTTTTGGATGCCAGCCTTCTCCACGAGGTCTTTGATCATCAGAAAGACCATAACGCGTGTCAGGGGCTTCTTGCGACGATGGCTGACAAACACATAGTCCTGGTATTCGAGAGGAATGGGCAGGAGATTGCGGTCAAGGAAGTATAGTTGCAATTCATGGATGGCTTTCTCAGAGATGGGCACAAGCCGTTGCTTGGAGCCTTTGCCTTCCACTTTGATAAATTCATCCTCGAGGAAGAGGTTGCTGAGTTTCAGGTTGACGAGTTCGCTGACCCGAAGTCCACAGGAGAAAAGGGTCTCTATAATGGCTTTGTTGCGCTGTCCTTCAGGCTGACTGAGGTCGATAACGGATTCGATGGCATCAATCTCATCGACTGACAGTACATCAGGTAAGTGTTGGGGTTTCTTGGGAAACTCAAGCAATTCGGTGGGATTGACTTCGAGCACATCGCTGAGCACCAAGAAATGGTAGAAACTCCTTACGCCCGACAGAATGCGCGAAAGGGATGTGGCGTAAATACCTATATCCATCATGAGCGCAGAGAAATGGTGGAGATCTTCCAACTGGATGGACATGAAGTCCTTCCCTTCGTCCTTGATGAAACGAAGGAATTTGTCGAGATCACGCATATAGGCGTCAATCGTGTTGGGCGAACTTCCCTTTTCCAGTTTCAAGTACTGATAGTAACGGCGTATCAGTCGTTCGTTCGTTGGTTTTTCTTCCATGGGTGCAAAGATACACATTCTAAACTCTTTTTTGTGGCTCAAAACATACTTTAACTTATAGTTTATAGTTTTTAGTTGTTAGTTTTCGTACCTTTGCACGCAAATAGATAATTCAACATGAAAAAGATACTTGTACTTTTAGTTTTCAGTTTCTCGCTGTCTGCCGCCTTTGCCCAACTGGAGCACAATTTCTCAGTGGCAAAGAATCTGGACATTTTCAACAGCATCTACCGTCAGTTAGACATCTTCTATGTCGATTCGCTCGAAGCCGACAAGGTCATCCGTGTGGGCATTGACGCCATGACACAAGAATTGGATATCTACACAAAGTTCTACCCTGAAGAAGATATGGGCGAATTGAAGATGATGACAACGGGCAAGTATGGTGGCATTGGTTCCATCATCCGAATGAGGAAAGACTCGACGGTCATCATTCAGGAACCCTACGATGGAATGCCTGCCGCCGAGGTGGGTTTGCAGGTGGGTGACGTGCTGCTGAAAATTGATGACAAAGATTTGAAGGGTATGAATACATCGGAGGTGAGTGAACTGTTGCGTGGTGAACCTGGTACGACGTTCATGCTGAAAGTGCAACGTCCGGGAGAGAAGAAAACGCGTGACTTCAAGATTACCCGTCGAAACATTAAGGTGCCATCTATTCCCTATTATGGGTTGATGGGCAATGCCGATATAGGCTACATCTTTCTGAGAGAGTTCACGGAGGGATGTACAAAGGATATGCGCAAGGCTATCATCTCGCTGAAGGAGAAGGGGGCAAAGAAACTCATCATCGACTTGCGTAATAATGGTGGTGGTTTGCTGAACGAAGCGATTGATATGGTCAACCTTTTTGTGCCCAAGAACATGAAGATTGTTGAAACCAAGGGAAAGATGGTGGCAGCCAATTTCTCTTACAAGACCAATAACGATCCGCTTGACCTTGACATTCCTTTGGCGGTGCTGGTGGATGACAATACAGCCAGTGCTGCTGAAATCGTGTCGGGTGCCCTGCAAGATCTTGACCGTGCAGTGGTGATTGGGTGCGACACCTACGGCAAGGGTTTGGTGCAGAGTTCTCGTGAACTGCCCTATAATGGTAGCATCAAGTTGACCACAGCCAAGTACTACCTGCCCTCTGGACGCTGCATCCAGAAGATTGACTACAAGAAATTGCGTGAGGCAGCTGAGATTTATCGTGCTACAGGCAAGCGTGTGGAAACAAAGGGTGACAGCATCAAGCAGATTTTCCATACTGCAGGTGGACGTGAAGTGACGGAAGGCAACGGCATCAAGCCCGACATCGAGGTGAAGCACGATACTGTTTCCAATATTGTATATTACCTCTCTAACGACGATGTGATGACAGATTGGGGCACGAAATACTTCCAAAGTCATCCGACCATTCCTGCCGTGAAGGATTTTGTCATCACCGATGCCGACTATGCCGAGTTCAAGAAAATGGTGAAAGATAGCGACTTCAAGTATGATCGTGTGAGTGAGAAACGTTTGGCAGATCTCAAGAAATCCGCAGAGTTTGAAGGTTACTATGAGGATGCCAAATCAGAGTTTGAAGCTCTTGAAAAGAAACTTGCCCATAACATCGACCGTGAAATGGATCGTAAGGAAAAGGAAATCCGTGAGGTGATGGCCAACGAAATAGTGCGCCGTTACTATTATCAGGAAGGCGCCATCGAACAAGTCCTGAAAAATGACGATGACTCAAAGCGCGCCATTGAAGTGTTGAACAATGCGGCAGAGTATAACAAGATTTTAGGGAAATAACATCGCGAGAAATAGATCATTATGAGTCTTCGCAACAATAAAGCAGCAAGGTTGAACCGCTACATGATGTTCGGAACATTCTTCCTCGGCATTCTGGTCTTGGGATGTGTGTTTGCTTTCCTCTATATGTCTTACAATTCCTCTTCTGTGGGGGCAAACCCAAAGACTGGAGAGGGTGTCGCTGACGGCATCCTCCTTATCGTCAACGATTCAACCCTGCTGGAAAAATGAGATTTCTCCTTTTCGTTTTTAGTTTTTCGTTTTTAACTTCCTATGCCCAGTGTCCCACTGAGAATACTGCTTTCCGTGCTGGTGAACGGCTGACCTACGATCTTTACTTCCATTGGAAATTCATTTGGGTGAAGTGTGGAGCTGCTCATTACACCATGCGCTCTTCCACCTATCAAGGCAAGCCTATCCTGCGTAACGACTTGCTCTTCACCAGCAACAAACGGTGTGATGCAGTCTTCACAATGCGCGATACACTCATCTCCTACATCACTCCCCAACTTGTGCCCCTCTACTTCCGCAAGGGATCCCTCGAGGGCAAACATTACACCGTCGATGAGGTCTGGTACACCTATCCGAATGGGAAGAGTCACGTGAAGCAGCACTTTCTCAACCGTCATGGCCAATGGTCGGAGCATCATCACGAATCTGATGATTGCAACTACGACATGCTCTCTATCCTTTCTTTGGCTCGTTCCTTCAACCCCAATAATTACAAGATCGGCCAACGTATCCATTTCCCAATGGCTACAGGCAAAAAAGTGGAGGAACAGACTCTCGTCTATCGTGGCAAAAAAGAATGGAAAGCGAACGATGGCAAGAAGTACAATTGCCTTGTCTTCTCTCTACTCGACTACGAAGAGAAGACCAAAGAAAAGGAACTTCTCCGTTTCTACGTCACTGACAATCAGCGTCATCTCCCCGTCCGCATTGATTTCTATCTTCGTTTTGGTACTGCCAAAGCATATTTGGCAACGAGTAACTGATGGATAGCCCCATAAAGAAATAAGGAGGATGCTAAAACATTCTCCTTACTCTTTCTATTCCTTCTGCAAGAGCATCGACTTCTGATTTCGTGTTGTAAAGCCCGAAGGATGCTCTAACGGTTCCCTCAATGCCAAGTCGTCGCATCAGAGGTTCGGCGCAGTGGTGTCCTGTCCGTACAGCTATGCCCAATCTGTCAAGTAAGGTGCCCATATCCAAATGATGAATATTGCCGACCTGGAAACTGATGACCGCGTCTCGCTGTTGGGCGGCACCAAAGATATGCATACCTTCAATAGCTTGCAGACGCTCTAATGCGTAGCGTGTAAGTTCCTGTTCGTGGGTTTCGATTTTCTCCATACCCAAGCCGCTTACGTAATCCAGCGCCTTGGCCAGTGCATGGGTCGCCACATAATCAGGTGTGCCTGCCTCGAACTTATAGGGCAGTTCGTTATAAGTGGTCTTCTCGAACGTCACGTTCTTGATCATCTCTCCGCCACCTTGATAGGGTGGTAGTTTGTCAAGCCATTCCTCTTTGCCGTAGAGTACGCCCACACCTGTAGGGCCATACACTTTATGTCCAGAGAAGGCGAAGAATTCACAATCCAAGTCTTGCACGTCCACTGGCATGTGGGGAACAGATTGGGCACCATCCACCAAGACTGGAACACCCTTCTCATGAGCGATTCTCACCACCTCCTTGACGGGATTCACAGTACCTAGCACGTTGCTGACTTGGGTGCAGCAGACGATACGTGTTCGCTTTGTCAGCAGACCCTCCAATGCCTCCAACTGCAACTCTCCCTCATCTGTCATGGGAATCACACGCAGCTGGGCTCCTTTCCGTTCACACATCATCTGCCAAGGAACGATGTTCGAATGGTGCTCCATCGCACTCACCACGACCTCGTCGCCCTCTTTCACCATCGCCTCACCCAACGAGAATGCCAACAGATTGATGCTCTCTGTCGTACCCCGTGTGAACACAATCTCTGCTGTGCTACGAGCGTTGATGAAACGTCTGACTGTCTCACGGCTGGCTTCATGGAGCTCAGTTGCCTGTTGCGAGAGGAAATGCACCCCACGATGGACATTTGCATTCACATTGTAATACTCGTCCACCATCGCCTCGACCACCTGACGAGGTTTTTGTGTGGTCGCCCCATTGTCCAAATAGACCAGCGGCCGTCCATATATCTGTCGGGTAAGAATAGGGAAGTCCTCCCTCACCCTGTTCACGTCATACATTTCGAATTATTGTTGTTAAGTGCTAAGCAAAGAAGAAGTAAGCGATGGCAATGGCGGCAAGGATGCCAGCCAAGTCTGCCAAGAGTCCGCAAGTGACAGCATGGCGTGTGTAGCGAATGCCCACAGAACCGAAATAGACGGCTAAGATGTAGAAGGTCGTGTCAGTGGAACCTTGGAAGATACAAGCGAGTCTGCCTGCAAAGGAGTCTGCGCCATAGGTGGTCATTGCGTCCACCATCAGACCACGTGCTCCAGAACCTGAAAGAGGTTTCATCAAGGCTGTGGGCAGGGCTGCCACAAAGTCGGTGTTACCCCCACAAAGTTCGACGAGCCAGTTGATGCCCCCAATGAGAAGATCCATACCACCGCTGGCTCTGAAGATGCCAATGGCCACGAGGATGGCTACGAGGTAGGGAATGACTCGAACCGCTGTGGTGAAACCGTCCTTGGCACCTTCTATAAAGGCGTCATAGACATTCACCTTCTTCACCATACCGGCAATGATGAAAGCCAGCATAATGCCAAAGAGTATCACATTGGCGACCAATGTGCTGACCCAGTCCATCGTCTCTTTTTCCATTTGCGAGAAGCCCCAAATCATGCCTGCAACCAAGAAGCACATGCCACCCAGAACGCCAATCAGCACTGGCTGGAAAAGGTTGATGCGTTGGTAGATGCTGACGATGATGATGCCCATCAGTGTGGCAGCGAAGGTGGCTAACAGGATGGGTACGAACACATCCGTTGGCTGTGCAGCCCCAAGTTGGGCACGATAGACCATGATGGAAACGGGAATGATGGTGAGTCCAGACGTGTTGAGCACCAAGAACATGATCATCGGATTGGAAGCGGTCTCATTGAGTTTGGCTACCTTTTCCGCTGGCCAACCATACTTCGTACCCAACTCTTCATTTTTTGCTTTGTTCAACTCCTGCATGCTCTCCATCGCTTTGAGTCCAAGCGGGGTGGCTGCGTTGTCCAGCCCAAGCATGTTGGCAGCAATGTTCATGAAAATATGTCCAGTGGCAGGGTGTCCCTTGGGAATGCCGGGAAAAAGACGTGTGAAGAGTGGACTGAGCACACGTGAGAGAACATTGACAGCTCCTCCTTTCTCGCCAATCTTCATGATGCCCATCCAAAGAGAGAGGACGCCTGTCAGTCCGATGGAAATCTCGAAAGCGGTCTTGGCATTCTCGAAGGTGGAACCCACGATATCCGCAAATACGCTTGTATTGCCGATAAAACACTGAATGATGGCGCACACGGCAGCCAATAAGAAAAATGCTATCCAAATGTAATTCAGTACCATATATCTACTTCTTTTGATCTCTATGTACAAAGATGTTTGCTAAAATGGTTCCGCTGATACTATGCCAAGCGCAAGAGATGGCGCATGGAACTACTGCCATAGGGTTGGTAGCCACAAAGAAGGTCATAGCCAGATTGGTTCCCAAACCAGCATTCTGCATACCCACTTCAATGGAAAGGGTACGTTTTTTCGGCACGGAGAAGTGGCACATCTGTCCCACTGTATAGCCCAATACATAACCAATCGTGTTGTGACAGAGCACCATGCAGAAGGTGAGCAGGAACAGCAGCAGACCATTCTCCACCAAGGGGTCATGTACGGTGGTGATAACTCCACCCACAATGCAAGCAAGGCAAGTGACAGAGAGTCCCGGCATACATCCTTGAATCTTTTTGAACACGTCCTTATGTCCCAGCCATACATTGAGGAAAAAACCAATGGCAATGGGGATGATGGTCACAATGAGAATCTGCTGGAACATGCCCCATGCGTCCACATTCACCCGTTCTCCAGCCAACCACAACACCAACAGCGGGGTGAGCACTGGCGCCAACAAAGTGGAGGCGCATGTCATACCCACAGAATAAGCCACATCGCCTTTGCAGAGGAACGACATGATGTTACTCGACACACCACCTGGACAACAGCCCACCAAAATGATGCCAATCGCCATAGCCGTACTGTAAGGTGCAAAGGCGGGCACTTGGCTGAACAGCCATGAGAGGGTGAATGCCACTAAAGGCATAATGGTGAATTGGGCAACGGCACCAATCAGGATGTCCAGAGGACGCTTGGCGAGCAATTTAAAATCATCTGGTGTCAACGTCAGTCCCATGGTCAACATGATGATACCTAAGATGATAGTCTGTACGTTTCCCTTCACCCATTCGAAGAGCACAGGAAAGAAAAACGTAACCACAGCGGTAAGAATCACAAAGATGCTCGCCTTGCCGCTGAGGGTATCACTAATTGTTTTGAATACTTTATACATGATGACAGAATACTATATCAAAAGTGTGCAAAGGTACGAAAAAAAGCGGAGACACAGGTGATGTGCCGCCGCTTTTATGAGATTGTGAGTACTTTTTCTATTTCACACTGACGCTTTTGCCTGTATAAGTGACAGTTTTTGTCGTGCCACCGATAATCTTCACGTTGAAGGTGCGAGTCGCGAGCATGCCTGGGAACGAGCCTGTACGCTTGCCGATGGTGAGTGTCTTACTGCGGTCGTTCCATGTGAGTGGAATCGTGCTGTACTGTCCCTTTTCATAATTGTAGTTGTCACCTTCGTCTTCGTAGAGGGTGAAAGTGGCATCAGCACCTGGATAGACCACAAGGTCGATGTTGTCAAACTTGTTCTCGTTAGCATACTGAACGTCTGGTCCCAATGGGAGGATAGAACCAGCCTTGATATAGAGTGGGAATTGGTTCAGTGGTGCATTGGCTTCAAGGGTCTGACCACCATTGACACGAGTGTTCGTCCAATAATCATACCACTGTGCGCCTGCTGGCAGATAGACACTGAATGTCTTGGGAGCTGACCAGTCCACCTTGGCGTAGGTTTCACGCTGCAGGTTTTGTCTGTCCCAACCCGACATAGGGTCTGTGCGTACAATCTTCTCCTGCGTGTAGAGTGGATCAACGACAGGGCATACCAGTACGTTATGTCCAAACATGAACTCACGGTTGTTATTCCATGTTTGCTTGTCAGCCTTGAAATCCATGAAGAGGGCACGCATGAAAGAATCGTCGTTATTCGTCACCTGCCAAGACTGGCTATAGATGTAAGGAAGGAAACGATAACGCAGTTTCACGGCATCCACCAACGCATCATACACGGGTTCGCCCTGCTTGCCGAAGTAATAAATCTCACGATAGATGTCGGCACCATGACTGCGCATCATCGGCGTGAAAGCGCCAAACTGCATCCAGCGTACGAAGAGTTCCTGGAATTGCGGATTGCGAGTGGCGGAGTTGTGTCCTTGCGTGCTGTATGAGCCAGCAAAGAAACCACCCAAGTCTGTGTTGACGTTGGGATTGGCGGTGAGCGTGTAGTTGAGGCAGATAGGCACCTGCTTACGTAACGTTTCCCATGAAGATCCCGTGTCGCCAGTCCAGGTGTTAGCTCCATAACGCTGCTGACCTGCAAAGTAGGAACGGGTGAGAATGAAGACGCGCTTGTTATCATCCACAGCACGCTGGCTGTCATACACACCACCTACCGTCATCAATGGGAAAGCGTTCCTCACGCTGCGATAAGAACCCATCGCTGTGGGCTGATCGCGTTGTTCCTCCGTCAAGTCCATCTGGTCTGGGTCAGTTGAGTCCATCCACCATGCGTCAATACCCATCTTGTGCAGACGTGACAGATTCTTCCAATAAATGTCGCGAGCCTCTTTGCTATAGACATCGTAGCAACGCACACCGCTGGGGTAGTCTTTGCGTGGTGGCCATTGTGGCAGACCGCTCTGAGGCCATGTGTCGAAGTCGAGCATCAGTCCCTTTGGCTTCATCTCCTTGAAAGCCTTGGTCTCGGGGCCGAAGGAAGCCCAGATACTGATGCTCATGTGTGCATTCTGCTTGTGTACCTCATCAATCATCTCTTGGGCACGGTCGAAGTCGGGATTCAAGAACTCCATCGCGTTCCAGTTGTAGTTGCTGCCCCAGTACTGCCAGTCCTGAATGATGCCGTCGAAAGGAATCTTCAGGTCACGATATTTGTGTACCACCTCCAACAGTTCTGCTTGCGACTTGTAACGCTCGCGGCACTGATGGAAGCCATAAGTCCACAAGGGGAACATGGGCACATGACCAGAAAGGTGACGCATCTCTGCTATCACACCATCGGCGTCACCACCATAGATGAAGTAGTAGTCCACCAGCTTGCCTACTTCTGATTCCAATTCGATGTTGCCGGCTTTGCCCTCAGCAGGAGTGACCAATCGGGTGGGGGAGTAGTTGTCCCAATAGATGCCGTAGCCTTTGATGGTCTGGTAGAAATGAGCAAAGTCCTCAAGGTTACTTTGTTCCATGCGACGGTTCTCACCTCGTTGACTCATCTTGCCATTTTGCAAGAGTCCAATGCCATAGATACCCTCGTCAGCCTCTACTGAGAAGGTCTGTTTCACGCGGAAGGCATCCGTGTCGGGTCCCTTCGTGATGGGTGTGAAGGTACAATCACCTTCGGAGGTGAGGAGATTGCCCTTGTTGTCGGCAAAAGAAACCTTGCCGCCTTTCACGGTCACCGTGAGTGCAGATGATTTATAGATGGTGGCATCCCCCTGCTGGGTCTTGCTCACCTTTACATTTTCAGGTTGAGCAATGACCACCAGCGATTTCTTCTCAACGCTCTGTCCGTTTTCCTTCACGATTCGGACGGTGTTGGGGGTGTAGAATTCCACTTTCTGAGCGTGTGCTGAGAAAGTGGTTGATAGAATGGAAAAGATTGAAATGAAAAATGTGAGTTTCTTTTTCATAATTGTATAGTTTTGGTGAATAATTTTTCGGTTGCAAAGTTAGTCCATTTATTTGATTAGCGGGGAATGATGAAGAAGATTCAACAGAACACTATGGTTGATTTTGGATAGTAATCTCGTTGATTCAACAGAACACTATGGTTGATTTTCCCGTAGATCAGAGGGGTTCTTGCCTAAATCTTCTTGAAAGCATTTTGCCATGTAGCTGGCGGAACTGAACCCCGATTGCTCTGCCACTTCTGCCATCGTGAGTTTTCCTTCCCTGATGAGTTGGGCGGCATGTTCGACACGAATGCCACGCATGAAAGCAGTAGGAGTCTTGCCAATCATGGCAGTCATCTTCTTGTAAAGTCCCGTGCGATCCATACAAAGGTCTTGAGCGAGTCGTTCTACCGTATAGTTGGAGGTAGAAAGGTTTTGTTCTACCAATTGGGTGGCACGATTAATGAGTTCGTGGTCAATGGGGGATGATGTTTGTGTTGAGGGTTGAACGCCAAGAGAGATAAGGTTATTCTTTCTTCGTTTGAGCCAGAACCATAGGAGGATGATGAGGCATATTACTGCGATGGCAATCGCCCAGATGATTCCGACGGGAAGGTGCAGTCCATGAAGGGATGCGGATTCTGTTGAAGAAGCAGGGCTTCCTTTCAATAGTCCATGGTCATAGGAACCTACCCACACATTGCCGTCACGGTCGGTGTAGATGGTGTTGAGGCGGCTGGAGGAGATGTAGGAGCCGTCTGTCAACATCACCTGCCCTATTTGTTCGACCTTGCGTGAATTGAGATCAATCTTCCACATTCCGTCACGACTCACAATATAGGCGGTGTTGGCGTCAGTCATGGAGATGGTATGCAGTCGGTTGGCACGAAAAATTTCTGTCCATTGTTGTGTTCTCGTGTCAAATTCAAGACAAAGCCTTTGGTCGATGAGCTGGTAAAAGCGTTCGCGCAGGGTGTCGGTGATGACAAGTGAGGTGATAGCAGTGGAATCGAGCGATGCTTGAACGGAGTAGCACAGGTGATTGCCCTCATGACAGGTCACTTCGCCGTTGGCATAAAAACGATATTGTTTCCCATGTAGGGTCTTGAGATCGAGTAGAAGGTGTGTGGTGTCTTGTTGAATGAAGAATACATCGCCTTGATCATCCACATAGACATCGTCAGCGCTATCGGGCAGACAGTCGGCGACGGGTCGAAGTTGGGCATCGTAACACCAAAGTTTTTGATAGTCCTTGACCCACAATCGATTTTCTCGGTCGGAATATACGTGATAGGCTCCCTGATACCCCTTCAGCGGTATGGAAGTGAGGTTGTCTTTGGGGATACTTTGGCAATTGCTTCCGTCCCAAAGGTCAATGCTGTGTGGAGTAGTTGCGACGATTCTGCCATCGTGCAGTTGTAGGATGTGCAGGATGCAATTGTCGCTAAGTCCGTCGGACGTGTCAATGAAGGAAAATACAAACTGTTGCGCCCAACAGGTGATGGAGCACAATAGTGCGATGATATGTAGATACGTCCGTCTCAATTATCTCTTTATTGTGTTTGATAAAGTTTGTGCAAAGTTACGAAAAGAAAGTGAAAAGTGACCTAATAATCATGATTTTTTCGCTTCTCACTCTTCACTTCTCATATATTTTTTGTACCTTTGCAGCCGATTTGAAAAAGTTGACCGTTAATAGTTGACAAAGAACAGTTGGAACGGCAAGAGACAACAACATTATAATATAGTATATGAAGAAGCAACTGAAGAAGGTGCTTGTCTTGGGCTCAGGCGCCCTGAAGATTGGACAGGCAGGCGAGTTCGACTACTCGGGTAGTCAGGCTCTCAAGGCACTTCGGGAAGAAGGCATCCGGTCGGTGCTGGTGAATCCGAATGTGGCAACCATTCAAACGAGTGAAGGTATTGCGGACAAGGTTTATTTCTTGCCAGTCAATACCTTTTTTGTAACCGAAATCATCAAGAAGGAGCGTCCTGACGGCATTCTGCTGGCATTCGGCGGACAGACTGCCTTGAACTGCGGTACGGAATTGTTCCAGAAGGGCATCCTGAAGGAATATGGCGTAGAAGTGCTCGGCACCAGTGTTGAGGCTATCATGAACACGGAAGACCGCGACCTTTTCGTGAAGGAGTTGAACAAGGTTGACCTCAAAGTGCCAGTGTCTCAGGCTTGCGAGACGATGGAGGAGGCAGTCGCTACAGCTCGTCGCATCGGCTACCCCATCATGATTCGTTCTGCTTATGCATTGGGCGGTCTTGGCTCAGGTGTGTGTCCTGACGAGGAAACCTTTGTGAAGATTGCTGAGTCTGCCTTCACGTTTGCGCCCCAGGTACTCGTTGAGGAGAGTCTGAAAGGCTGGAAGGAGATTGAGTTCGAGTGCATCCGCGATGCCAACGACCATTGCTTCACAGTGGCTTCGATGGAGAACTTCGACCCACTTGGCATTCATACAGGTGAATCTATCGTGGTGGCTCCAACTTGCTCATTGACTGACGAGCAAGTGAAGATGTTGCAGGAACTCACCATCAAGTGTGTGCGTCATCTCAACATCGTGGGCGAATGCAACATCCAGTTTGCCTTCAACGCCTTCACCAACGATTACCGCATCATCGAAATCAATGCGCGTCTCTCCCGTTCTTCAGCTTTGGCATCAAAGGCAACGGGTTATCCCCTCGCATTCGTGGCTGCCAAGATCGCTCTTGGCTATACGCTCGACCAGATTGGCGAGATGGGTACGACCAACTCTGCATACGTGGCTCCATCGCTCGACTACCTCATCTGCAAGATTCCACGTTGGGACTTGACCAAGTTCGTGGGTGTAAGCCGCAAGATTGGCTCCAGCATGAAGTCTGTGGGCGAAATCATGTCTATCGGCCGTACCTTCGAGGAACTCATCCAGAAGGGTCTTCGTATGATTGGTCAGGGCATGCACGGATTCGTAGGCAACGACCACACGAAGTTCGACAACCTCGATGAGGAACTGGCGAACCCAACCGACCTGCGTATCTTCGCCATCGCTCAGGCATTGGAAGAGGGCTACAGCATCGACCGCATCTATGAGTTAACCAAGATTGACCCTTGGTTCATCGAAAGACTGAAGAATATCGTTGACTACAAGCATAAGCTGGAGGAGTACAACACGGTGGAAGAGATTCCTGCCGACGTGCTCCGTCAGGCAAAGATTTATGGTTTCTCCGACTTCCAGATTGCACGCTTCGTACGCAAGGAGGCTTGTGAGAACATGGAGAAGGAGAACCTTGCTGTACGTGCCTATCGCAAGAAGTTGGGCATCCTGCCAGCTGTGAAGCGCATCCCAACTGTAGCAAGCGAGCATCCTGACCTGACCAACTACCTCTACATGACTTACGCTGTAGAAGGTTACGATGTGAACTACTACGCTCACGAGAAGTCTGTCGTTGTGCTTGGTTCAGGTGCTTATCGTATCGGTTCTTCCGTCGAGTTTGACTGGTGTTCGGTCAATGCCATCACGACTGCAAGGAAACTGGGCTACAAGAGCATCATGATCAACTACAACCCTGAGACCGTATCGACCGACTACGATATGTGCGACCGCCTCTACTTCGACGAACTTTCCTTCGAGCGTGTGCTCGACGTGATTGACCTGGAGAATCCACGTGGCGTGATTGTCTCTGTGGGTGGTCAGATTCCTAACAACTTGGCCATGAAACTCTATCGTCAGAGCGTGCCAATCTTGGGTACCAGCCCTGTCAGCATCGACCGTGCCGAGAACCGCAACAAGTTCTCTGCTATGCTCGACCAACTCGGCATCGACCAGCCTCAGTGGAGCGCGCTGACCAGCATGGATGACGTGAAGGCTTTCGTCGAGCGTGTGGGATTCCCTGTGCTCGTGCGTCCTTCTTACGTGCTTTCAGGTGCAGCCATGAACGTCTGCTACGATTATGAGGAGTTGGAACGCTTCCTCCAGATGGCCAGCGAGGTCAGCAAGGAATATCCAGTGGTCATCTCCCAGTTCATGCAAGAGACCAACGAGGTGGAATTCGATGCAGTGGCACAGAACGGCGAGGTGGTTGAATACGCCATCTCTGAGCACGTTGAGTTTGCTGGTGTACACTCAGGCGACGCTACGATGGTGTTCCCTGCTCAGCAAATCAGCTTTGCCACTATCCGTCAGATCAAGAAGATCAGCCGTGCCATCGCTAAGGAATTGAACATCTCTGGTCCGTTCAATATCCAGTATCTCGCCAAGGGACGCGATGTGAAGGTCATCGAGTGTAACCTCCGTGCCTCACGTTCTTTTCCATTTGTCAGCAAGGTGCTCAAGCGCAACTTCATCGACACAGCCACGCGTATCATGCTCGATGCTCCTTACACTAAGCCAGACAAGAGCGAGTTCGACATCGACCGCATGGGTGTGAAGGCCAGCCAGTTCTCCTTCGCTCGTCTGCAGAATGCTGACCCTGTGTTGGGTGTCGATATGAGTAGTACTGGTGAGGTGGGTTGTATGGGCGACACCTACGAGGAGGCGCTCCTCAACGCCATGATAGCCACAGGCTATAAGATTCCATCCAAGGACAAGGCCATCATGATTTCCTCTGGTGGTACCAAGGAGAAGGTGGCGATGCTCGATGCAGCCCGTGCCCTTGTGGAGAAAGGCTACACCATCTGTGCCAGCGAGGGAACCGCCAAGTTCCTCAACGACAACAACGTCAAGGCTACAGCTGTAGGATGGCCAGATGAGGAAGGTGGTGACAAGCCCAACGTGATGAAGATGATTGCCGACCACAAGTTCGACCTCATCGTCAATATCCCCAAGAACCACTCCAAGCGTGAGCTCACCAATGGCTATCGCATCCGTCGTGGTGCCATCGACCACAATATTCCGCTCATCACCAACGCCCGTCTCGCCTCCGCCTTCATCGAGGCCTTCTGCGAGAAAGGCATGGAAGATTTGCAAATCAAGTCTTGGCAAGAGTATGACGCTTGATTGTTGAATCGATAATCAACGAAGAAACACTTAATAATAAAGGTGAGCACTCATCCGAATGCTCACCTTTTTCATTTGTATCTGAACAGAATTACTTCACCCACACTTTCTTCACTTGTCCGTCGCTCATCTTGATAAGATTGAATCCCTTTTGAGGTGCAGACAGTTGGATGCCATCAAGCGTGTAGTAGGTGAATGGAACAGATTCCATATCAGTCGTTTCCAACTCTTCCACGCCAGTGGTGTTACCAGTATTGATGAAATAATCATCCAGCATGACAGAAGAGAGGTTGGGCTTCGTCACCATACAATTCGCCAACGAAATCTGAGCGTTCTCATCTAGAGCCATATCATCATCCGTTGTCAATGCCACAGTAATGATAGATTCTCCAGTCTTGTTGAAGCAGGCGTTGTCATCGGCATAGCATGCCACGCTGATGGTCTTCCCGTCTTCCTGCATGGCTGCCTTCAGATTATGTGTGGTGGCAGTTGCATTGCCAAGTGCCACGATGGGTTTACCGTTTTCGTCAATGGCAACTCGCACACCCTCTGGAACTTTGATGTCGAACGATGCAGCCGTGTAGTCAGCCACGCCACTCATGTCAACGCACATCGTCGTGTTTTCACCAGCCGTGAGGCTGAGGTTTTTTCCCGTGGTGAATTCAGGAACAGCGGCAGCAGCGTAACGAGCCCGCTCTTTTGCTGAGGACGGTCTGAATTGTCCCGTCTGGATGAAGTTCACCAATGCCACGATGTCATCAATGAGCGTCTTGCCATCTCCAGTGAAGTCCGTTGATGGTTTCTCCTCCGATTCATTTCCAGAGGTCTCCTCGCCCAATACCACTGCCGTCGCCACCATCTGCACATCATCATTGTCCAGCGTACCGTCCATGTCCACATCACCAGGCACATCATCCTCCACAACAGGAGAGATGGAAATCTTGGCAATACGCAAGACATTAGAATAATAATTCCGATCTTTCGCTAAGACTTGTGAAGCTAATTGTAAGACATCAGCGATGTTCGCTTCATCGTGCGTGTCAAGTTGGAATGTGAATGTTTCTGTTTTTTGTCCTCCATACACAAAGATTTCATCAAGTTGATCTTCTGTTGGTTGAGGATTGGTTATTACCTGTGGTGTTACCTTCCCATTTCGATACAAATACAATCTGAATCGGTTGGGACGTGTATCCCCTGCATCTTCTGTGTTGGCTGCAATGGTTACAGATACGTTATAAAGTCGATTAGGCAATAGGGTGAATGGCATATCGTAACCAACTTTAGAACTGGTACTATAAGATGTCGCTTTCCAATACTTATTTCCATCTATTCCATACGAGGCGTCACATTTTACATAATCAATTGAACATCCACTTGTATAATCCCAATTAGGATTTTCCAAATCAATGTCTGCCGATGCCTTCAGCATGTTGGGAATCATATCTTCACAAACTTTGTCAACTACATATACATCTCCTTCCTCACAATCATTGTAATAAGCCACAGAGTGTGCCTTCATCATGTCGGCCTCTGCTGGGGTGAGATGACGGAACCATTCTGTCGTTAATGCTTGTTTTACATTTTCAGAAGGCTCTTCTCCAAAGATGTCTTTGTACTTGTTGCAAAGCGACATCCATGCTTCGGCTGTTGGCAGTATATAGATTCCTTGCGTAGCCTTAAGCTTTGAATTAGCATACCAAGAGCCAAACCTGTCCTGAGCAATCAGATCTGTAAGTGAAGAAGGAACCGATGTGGTTTCTACGCTGACGGGATCAGATGCCTCTGACTGATTACGGCTATAGTCGATGGCTTTTACTTTATACCGATAGCTGCGACCTCCCTTCACGTCAGAGTCAATAAATTCCGTCTTATCTATCATACGTCCAATGACATTCCAGGAAGTGCTATTTGCTCCTTCTGCCCTCAACACCACATATCCGACAACGTCAGTTGAACTGCTTGCTGTCCATGACAGTTTCAAACTTCCAGACTGCTCCTCTACTTCCAGGGCTGTCGGAGCAACTGGTGCATCCTTTTCCAAAGAAGCATCTGCTGGAATGAATCTCCACTTCTGCAAGTCGTTGCCAGTGAAATTCTGTGTCACCACAGATCCCAGAGAACTTGTACCTGTGACTCCCAGATAAAGCTCTGAATGACGTGATCGTATATAATAGTAACCTTTTTCGGCATATTCCAAGAACCACTGCTCGTAGGTGTCTCCATCACCTCTCGATATGACAATATTTGCACCAGTAGAAGTGCTTTGGTCCTTAAGGCTTATAATATGGTAGTCATGTCTCTCACTGCGTATGATATAGTATTCGAAGTCGCCACCATTATTATTTGCTACAGGCTCGAATATCCACCTCTGATAGTTGTTCGAAGCAGTTCCATTATAGTTTCCCTTATTGATGACCGTTCCATCCGCATCATTCTTTGCCGTGAAACAATATTTGGATCCCTTGTTCTGTATGACAAGACTACGATCGGTATATATGGGTTCTATTGGTGTATCTTCACCTTCCCACGCCGACTGTTGTGCAAACGATGTTGCCGGCACCATGCCCAACAATATCGCTGTGATAAAAATACCTACAGATTTCTTCATATAAGTTTAGTCGATTTATAATTAGTATTCTATCCTTTGAATTACAAATTCGGGGGCAAAGGTAGTGAAAACCGAGAGAAGAACAAAATAAATACAAATTTATTTTTTATTCCGAGGTGCATCCTACTTTCGACGTTAGTCAACGGTAACACAAATGTCTTTAACTGCAAAATAAAATCATCTTTTTTGCAAGAAAAATGATGATTCGCTCTCAAATTAATTCAATAATTGTGTGATGTTGTTGTTGTGTTAGTTGTCTCTTAAATTATTGACTTATATTTGCTTTTCTGAAGACTGCCATCTATACCACATAATGGTTCCGAAGAGAGGATGAGGGAGTAGAGACCGCAATTACTTCTTTTTGCAAACCCTCCATTCACCACCAAAATCTCCACCAATGTGTTCAATCACACCATTTTCTTTTAACGCTTTAATGTCACGCTTAATCGTGCGTTCATGGGTGTCGAGTTTTTCAGCAATTTCCTCAGAGGTTATATGGGAATTCTGAGCCATGAGACTTACAATAGCCTGTCTACGTCTGTTCTTTTTCTCTTTAACTGATAGTCTTTCATAAGGTTCCAACGGCAATGCGAGTTCCTCATCTGTCAGCTCTGGGACTTTTTCCAGTCCTGTCTGGGACATTTTAACAGTTTTAGTGACATTTTCATCCGAAGACGGTGACAATTTCATTTCGTTTGGGACATCTGTTTGGGACATTTTAACAGTCTCAGTGACATTTTCGCCCATAGATGGTGACATTTTCTTGCTGACGGTGACATTTTCATCCTGATAGGTAATCGAGAACACAAACTGCTGACCGCTGTTGATCTCTATCTTATATCCAGGATAGTAGAGTGGCGCATAGCGCAGGATGTTGCGAGTGCCAGAACCTAAATCCTCTGCCCAATGCAATTCGTGGAACACACGAACCAGCAACGGATTCTTTGTGTAGTTGCTCAATTGCTGTATGGTCAACTCACCTTCCGGAATCTCAGGTAGCAGGCGCGTGGGATTCTTCGTTACCACACGATCCTTGAACACATGGAAGAAACAAGCAAAGCCAGAACTGAAATCGGTATGTACGCAGAGGTTACCGACAATCTCGCGAAACAAGTCCCAGCGTATGTTCTGACGCTGCACGGAGTTATTTGGCAGATAAAACCTGTCGGGAAGATAGCGTTCCACGAAAGCTCCCATCTGGTCATATACCTGAATCAGATTCTGCCGCATCGTCTTTCGGTCGTCATAGCGGCTCGGGAATTGGCTCATATCGTTATACTGAGCATAAGTACACATGTGGAACACAGCCTCAAACCTGTATCGCGGCATCAGTTCCGTAATCGCATCTTCCGTACCGAAAAGTATCAGCGCAGCATATTTTAGCTGCAGCTTATCGCCATCCATCTTAGCCAGATGAGTACTCAAAAGAATCTCTTCATCCGTCATCTGTAGCCAAGTGTGCGAGGGCTGAATCGTAGCTGCATCTCGGAAATACTCAAATATATTTGGTATTTCGCTCGATTTGCACGACCGTTGGCTACGCTCAAGTTACTCACGCTCGACAATAAAAATAGTTATTTTCATTTTGTATTGTGCTCACTTAATCGTAACTTTGCACCCAAATTGAGAAGATTATGGCACAGAAACCAAGTATTCCAAAGGGAACGCGTGACTTTTCGCCTGTGGAGATGGCGAAGCGCAATTATATTTTCAACACCATCAAGGAGGTGTATGCCTTGTATGGGTTCCAGCAGATTGAGACGCCTGCGATGGAGAATCTCTCTACGCTGATGGGCAAGTATGGCGAGGAGGGCGACAAGCTGCTCTTCAAGATACTGAACTCGGGCGATTTCCTGCACGGGATGACCCCTAATGAGGTGGCGACAACGAGCACGGGCAAGTTGGCGGCGAAGTTCTGCGAGAAGGGCTTGCGCTACGACCTGACGGTGCCGTTCGCCCGTTATGTGGTGCAGCACAGGGAGGAACTGGCATTGCCGTTCAAGCGTTACCAGATTCAGCCGGTGTGGCGCGCTGACCGTCCGCAGAAGGGTCGGTACAGGGAGTTCTACCAGTGTGACGCTGATGTGGTGGGCAGTGACTCGTTGCTGAACGAGGTGGAACTGATGCAGATCATCGACACGGTGTTCACGCGCTTTGGCGTGAGGGTGTGCATCAAGATGAACAACCGCAAGATTCTGACGGGCATCGCGGAGATGATTGGACAGGCTGAGAAGATTGTGGACATCACGGTGGCGATGGATAAGTTGGACAAGATTGGTCTGGATGCGGTGAACGCTGAACTGGCGGAGGACGGCATCCCTGCTGATGCCATCGCGAAGTTGCAGCCTATCATTCAGCTGAGCGGTTCGAATGCAGAGAAGCTGGCGACGATGAAGGAGGTGCTGAAGGATTCGGAGACGGGTCTGAAGGGTGTGGAGGAAATGGAGTACATCCTCTCGAAACTGGGTGGACTGACCAATCAGGTGGAATTGGATTTGACGTTAGCTCGTGGCCTGAATTACTATACGGGTGCCATCTTTGAGGTGAAGGCGCTGGATGTGGAGATTGGTTCCATCACGGGTGGTGGCCGTTATGACAACTTGACGGGCATCTTTGGTATGCCTGGCCTGAGTGGCGTGGGCATCTCGTTTGGTGCAGACCGCATCTTCGATGTGCTGAACCAGCTGGATCTGTATCCGAAGGAGGCTGTGGGCGGCACACAGGTGTTGTTCGTGAACTTCGGCGAGGCTGAGACGGACTATTGCCTGCCAGTATTGGCACAGCTGCGTCAGGCTGGCATCAGTGCGGAGATGTATCCTGATGCCGTGAAGATGAAGAAGCAGATGAGTTATGCGAATGCAAAGGGCATCCCATTTGTGGTGATGGCTGGTGAGACGGAAATGAAGGAGGGTGTGATGGCGCTGAAGAATATGGTGACTGGAGAACAGCAGGTGGTGAAGGCTGATGAGTTGGTGGGTAAAGTTGAGGGTTGAGAGATTAGCGGTTAGAGATAACATTAAGGTTAGGGGTTAAAATCAATCCAACCCCTAACCTTATATTTTATACTTACTATTTTACAGTCTTCAGGCGTGATTATCCTGCGGCATGCTTAGCAGCCTGCAGGTTAATCTGCGTGGTGACACTGCTAAGGAGTTTCTCCATGATGATGGGCTTGTTGATGAAGTCATTAGCACCCAGTTGGAAACCCTTGGAAATGTCCTGCTCAGAGTTGAGGGCTGAGAGGATGATGATGGGCAGGTCTTTGGTGGCATCGTCAGCACGGAGGCGGCGGATGACTTCAAAACCGTCGATACCTGGCATCATGAGGTCGAGCAGCACGAGGTTGGGTTTCTTCTGTGCAATGGCGTCAAGGGCAGCCTGTCCACCATTAGCGGTACGAATCTCAAAGGTGTACTGTGAGAGCATCTTCTTGATAAGAAGGATGTTCAATGGAACGTCATCGACAACAAGCACGGATAAACTTTCCACGTCGATTCCTGGTGTGATGTAATTGTTCATATCGGTATATTTTTTGAGTTTTTATTAGTTTTATTCGTATTTTATTCTCTGTTACATGTCCTCAATCTCGTCGGTGACGGATGCAGGAGCGGCGGGCTTGGGTTCGCTGCCGCTGCTGGCTGTGTCATCAGGTGTAGGTGAGATATAGTCCATCTCCTTGATGAAGTCGTTGACGGTGGACTGGTTGCCTTGCAGTTTCATGTAGCTGTAGCAAATGGTCTCGCCTGGCTTCAGGATAGGCACTGCTGCGCGGAGCGTCTCTGACATCATGACCTGGAAATTGATGATTTCCTCTTCTGTGTCGATGCCCTTGTGCTCGCGGATGACAGAGCCCACGTAGGTGATGTTGTTGGCTGCCGATACCTTGTTGTTGGGGAAGTAGAGGCAGACAAGTTCAATCTCTTCGGGTCGGATAGGCATGGTCTCGCCTTCTTCGTTGAGAATCCAGATCTTGCCGACCAACAGGTCGCCTTCGATATTGCCAGAGAATTTCTGCTCGGCAAGGAGTCGGATGCGGCTGACGAAGCGGTTGTACTCGATGTAGTTGTCGTAGAACTCTGTGTAGATGGTGAATCCGATGTTGGGCGAGATGATGTTCTGCTTGCCTTCGGACGTGATTTCAAAGACGTTGACGTCTTGTGGTATGAGTTCCTCCACATCGTGCAATTCGTGGCAGCTGGTGCAGAGTGTTTGTGTCTTGGGTTCAATGAAGGTGTTGCCACAGGTGTTGCAGGTGTGGATCACCGCTGGACGGTCATAGTCCATACCGATGTGGCGAAGTATCTTGTGACACTTGGGGCAGCGCAACTGTCCGCCGAAGTTGTAAGTGTGCTCAGGCGACACGTTGGCGCAACGGAAGTGGTGGATGACCTCCTCTGTCTGCACAGATGACTGCCCGCACTTGGGACAGGTCTTGATGTAGAGCAGATGAGAGTGGAGGCATGTAGGACAAAGGTACACCTTGTTGACGAACTTGCTGATACGGAAGAGTCCCTTCTCGGCCATCGACTGCAAGAACACGAAGTATTCGGAAAGTTCGTACTGTCCCAGCCTGTAGAAGAGGTCGAACACGGGGATGGCGTAACCGGTTGATGCGGTCACGTCGAGTTTGGGTTCGAGGATGCTCTTCTTGCGAGAGATGAGGTAACGTGTCAGGCGGATGAAGAACTGATTGGAAGACATGATGGGGTCTTCCGTTGCCGCCAGACCGATCAAGGTGTTGTAGTTGATGATGTTCTCAATGGTAGTGAGCACCTCCATATCGTTCCAGTTGTCTGAGTAGCCATCGATGATCTCGTCGTAACTGCCCATCTTCCCCTTGAGGGACGCAGCAACGAAGAGCGGCTTGTAGCAGCACTTGGTGGATGTGATTGGATTGATGCTGTTGAGAATGGTCTTGGTTTCCTCAACTGAATCGTTGGCAATGAACACGACATCAAAAAGGTACTCGGGAAAGTCAGGACTTTCATCGAGAGCAAATGGGCTGTCGAGCAGGAGCACCCGTCTGTCGCCGTCATTGTTTTGGATGGTTATCATATGTTCTTGTACGACTTAATGAATATTGTCTAATTCCGTTTGTAGCGCCCTTCCTTTGGTTAGTTTTGGTTAGGGTACATCAGTCAAGTTGCAAATTTATGATAAATTTTTCTAAAAAAAGCGTTTCAAGCCTTTTTTTTTAGAAAAATGTTGTTTTTTCTCACTTTTAGGGGCTTAAGTGGGCTGTTTTAGTCCAAATAGCCTGCTTTCTTAAGTTCTTTGGCTGCTAAATCGCACTCATCCCACCAAGCTTGTCCGAAGCGTCGGATGAGGGGTTCCTTGAGGAACTGATAAACGGGCAGTTGAAGTTGCTTGCCGAGGTCGCGGGCGGGTTGGCAGATATTCCACTTGTGCACATTGACGGCGGTCACACCTCCCACCTTGGAGAGACGGACGGGATAGAGGGCACAGGAAATGGGTTTCTGCCAATGGAAACGGCCACATCGGAAAGCGGAGTCGATGGCACAGAAAGCACATCCACCTTCATGCTTGACGAAGACACAGTCTTTGCCATGAATGATCTGCGTGACAAGTTCTCCTTCCCGATCGGGATAGACAACGCCTTCGGCTTCAATTTGTTGTTGAGCCTCGGGTGAGAGGTCATCATGCACCACCTCGTATGCCTCTTCCAAAAGCCCCACTTCTTCCATCGTGACAGGCGCACCAGCATCGCCTTCGATGCAGCAGGCACCATGACATTTCTCTAAATCACAGCAGAAGAAGATTTTGAAGAGGTCGAGCGAAACGAGGGTGTTGAGTATTTCGAGCATAAGGATGGGGTGTTAGAAGATATGATGTTAGAATCAAGGCATGAGGTATTAAAAAGAAGTTTGAAGCAGCCGACGGCATTGCTCCTCATCTGTGGCCAGTTGCTGTTGCAGGGCTTCGATGGTGGCAAACTCTTGTTCTTTGCGAAGGTGATGCAGCAGTTCGATGGTAATGGTTTGACCATAGAGATCGCCGTCAAAATCGAAGAGATGCACTTCGATGCTACGTTGCTGACCGTTGTGAAGGGTGGGACGGGTACCGACATTGAGCATGCCGAAAAAGGGTTGAGAGTTGAGAACCTTTAGCTCGACGGAGTCAATTGAGAGTTGAGAGTTGAGAGCAGGGAGATTACATCTTACCAGGTAGGCACCATTTTCGGGGATGAGCTTGCAGGGATTCACTTGCAGGTTGGCAGTGGGATAACCCAACTTACGGCCATTCTGGAAACCCTGCACGACTTCGCCTTGCAAAGCGTAGTGATAGCCTAACAAGGTGTTGGCAGTATCGACATCGCCACTGAGCAAGGCCTGACGAATGGCGGTGGAGGAAATTCGTTGTTCGGACATGAGTTCTTCACAGCCGATGATCTCGATGCCCAACTCCTTGCCATCGTGCTGGCAATCTTCAAAACCAGTGCGGTCGTGTCCGAAATGGTTGTCGTAGCCCATCAGAAGCACCTGCACGTTGAGCTGTTCCTTGAGGATGGTGCGCATGAACTCTTGGGCACTCATCTGTGCCAGCTCTGGCGTGAAATCCATGAGCACGACCTTGTCAATTCCAGTCTTCTGGAGGAGGGCAGTTTTCTCGTCGGCAGTTGAGAGCTGACAGTTGAGGGTTGAGGGTTGGTTGAGCACCTGCGATGGGTGATTGGAAAAGGTCAGGACGACTGCATCGAGTCCCCGTTCACGGGCTTGACTCACCACTTGCTGGGCGACAAACTGATGTCCCCGATGGACACCATCGAAGGTGCCGATTGTCGCCACGCATGGTCTTGTCGTATTGTCCTTACCCACCACTTGCATACCTATTTACAGAGGCGACAATCCTCGCATTTGTCGAGTTCGCCGCGGAAGCGTTTCTCCACTTTCACATAGAGCTTCTGGCGCAGCGGCTCGAACTTGATTTGGTCGATGACCTGTCCCATGAAAGCGTTCTTGAGCAGGGTGCGCGCCTCGGCTTCGGGGATGCCACGCTGACGCATATAGAAGAGGGCACTTTCGTCCATCACACCTACCGTCGAACCGTGGGCGCATTTGACATCATCGGCATAAATCTCGAGCATCGGCTGGGTGTACATCCGTGCATCGGAAGAGGCACAGAGATTCGCGTTCGTCTCTTGCGAAGCGGTCTTCTGAGCGTCCTTGTCCACGAGAATCTTGCCAGCAAATGCGCCGACCGATTTGTCATCCACCACGTACTTATAGAGTTCGTTCGAGGTGCAGTTCGGCACCTGATGATGAATCAGCGTGTTGTTGTCAATGCGTTGCGACCCACTTCCGATGGCACATCCATTGAGGGTCACCTCGGAGTTCTCGCCCTGCAGATAGACGTCGCAGAGGTTGCGGGTCTGTCCGTTGAAGAGCGTGATGCTGTTGTGCTTCACCGAGCAGTCGCGGCCTTCCCTGATATAGACATTCGAGAAGCGCGAGCAGAGCGGCGTGGTCTCTTCAATCTCGTAGAGGTCCAGACGTGCATTGTCGTGGCAATAGACCTCGATGACCTGGGTGGTGAGGAAGCGCTGCTTGTCGGCAGCATGGTCGTTGATGATGATGGTGGCATCGCTGCCCTGCTCCATGACGATGAGCACGCGGCGGTTCATCATCGTCGCGGCAGTGCCACGCAGCCAGTTGTCCACCACGATGGGGTCGTCCACCTTCGTGTTCTTGGGCACATACACCAGCAGGGCATCGTGCACCAGCGCCGTGTTCAGTGCCGTGATGGCATCGTCCGCGTCAGCCACCTGATGATAGTAGGGAGCCACATCGATGGGCGCATCCTTTATATTATATATGTATGCGGAAGGATTGACCGTCAGTGGCGACAGCGAGATGCCATAGTTGGGGGCGAAGGCGGCATCCACGTCCGTATATTTGTAGCGCTCCACCTTCTTCGAGGGGAAGCCCACACGCTGGAACGCCTCAAAAGCCTCGTCGCGCACGGCGTTCATCACCGCACAGCTCTTCCCCTTGATCAGCTCGCCCGCCTCGCGGTATAGTTCTATGTACTGCAACTCGCTCTTCATGCCAGTTCCTCTTTAATCCAGTCGAAGCCCTGTTCCTCAATCTGCCGCGCCAGTTCCGCCGTGCCCGTCTTCACAATCTTTCCGCCGATGAGCACATGCACGAAGTCCGGACGGATATAGTCGAGCAGACGCTGATAGTGCGTGATGACGATGGCGCTCGTCTCCTCCGTGCGGAGCTTGTTGAAGCCCTCCGCCACGATGCGCAGCGCATCCACATCCAGACCCGAGTCCGTCTCGTCCAAGATGCAGAACGTAGGTTCGAGCATCGCCATCTGGAAAATCTCGTTGCGCTTGCGTTCACCTCCTGAGAAGCCTTCATTGACAGAGCGGTTCATCAGTTTCTGGTCAATCTCCACAAGTTTGCGCTTCTCGCGCATCACCTTCAGGAAATCCGTTGATTTGAGGGGCTCCTTGCCTTGTGCCTCCCGACGTGCATTCACCGCAGCGCGCATGAAATTCGTCATGCTCACCCCCGGAATCTCGATGGGAGCCTGAAAGGACATGAAGATGCCGGCATGCGCACGCTCCTCCGTGTTCATGGCGAGAAGGTCTTGTCCGTTGAAAACAATCGATCCTTCCGTCACTTCGTAGGCGGGATTGCCCACAATGACGTTGGAGAGGGTGGATTTGCCCGCTCCGTTGGTGCCCATCAAGGCATGAATCTCACCGTCGTTGATGGTCAGATTGACGCCCTTGAGTATTTCTTTTTCGCCGACTTTGGCGTGGATATTTTTTATTTCTAACATAATCCTAAAATTGACACGAAGTATGAGTTGATAACTTATACGAGGTAAAAGGTGATGGTTTGTACGAGGTAAAAACTTTTTGACCCCTATCCGACCGTTCCCTCGAGGGAGACGCTGAGAAGCTTTTGAGCCTCGACGGCGAACTCCATCGGGAGCTTGTTGAGCACGTCCTTGGCATAGCCGTTGACGATGAGACCGACCGCTTCCTCCGTGGAGATGCCACGCTGGTTGCAGTAGAAGAGCTGGTCTTCGTTAATCTTGGAGGTCGTGGCCTCATGCTCGACGGTGGCGGTGTTGTTTTGGATGTCCATGTAGGGGAAGGTGTGGGCTCCGCACTGGCTGCCCAACAGGAGGGAGTCGCACGAAGAGTAGTTGCGCGCCCCGTCGGCATGCTTCCCCACCCTGACGAGTCCTCGGTAGGAGTTCTGGGATTGTCCGGCCGAGATGCCCTTGGAAATGATGGTCGAGCGGGTGTTCTTGCCCAGATGAATCATCTTGGTGCCCGTGTCGGCCTCCTGATGATGATTGGTGACCGCCACGCTGTAGAACTCCGCCTGACTGTTGTCGCCTCGCAGCACACACGACGGATACTTCCATGTGATGGCCGATCCCGTCTCCACCTGTGTCCATGAGAGTTTGCTGTTCACGCCCCTGAGGTCACCCCGCTTTGTCACCAGATTCAGCACACCGCCACGTCCCTCGGCATCACCAGGATACCAGTTCTGCACCGTCGAGTACTTCACCTCGGCATTGTCCATCACCACAATCTCGACGATGGCGGCATGAAGCTGGTTCTCGTCGCGCATCGGCGCCGTACATCCCTCTAGATAGGAGACATAGGACCCTTCGTCACACACGATGAGGGTGCGCTCGAACTGTCCCGTGTTGCGGGCATTGATGCGGAAGTAAGTGGAAAGTTCCATGGGACAGCGGGTGTTCTTGGGAATATAGACGAAAGAACCGTCACTGAACACGGCGCTGTTGAGGGCGGCGAAATAGTTGTCCCTGGGAGGCACCACGCTGCCCAGATATTGGCGGACGAGGTCAGGATGATGCTTCACCGCCTCGCTGATGGAGCAGAAGATGATGCCCTTCTCCGAGAGCTTCTCCTTGAAGGTGGTCTTCACGGACACGGAGTCCATCACGGCATCGACGGCAGTGCCGGAGAGTGCCAGCCGCTCCTCGAGGGGGATGCCGAGCTTGTCGAACGTCTTCATCAGTTCAGGGTCAATCTCCTCCACGTTCTGAGGCCCGTTCTTGCTCTTGGCTGTCGGGTCGGCATAGTAGGAGATGGCCTGATAGTCGATGTCCGGCAGATGCACATGTCCCCAGTCGGGCTGCACCTGTGTGAGCCAATAGCGATAAGCCTCCAGACGGAATTGCAGCAGCCAGTCGGGCTCGCCCTTCTTCTCAGAGATGAGACGAACCACATCCTCGTTCAAACCCTTTTCGATGATTTCCGTATGTACGTCGGTAGTGAAGCCAAACTCATACTTCTTCTCAGCCACACTACGCACAAACTCGTTCTGCTCGCTCATTCCTTATTCTTTGTAGGTAAGATTTTCTCCGTGGCCTTATCTACCACGGGCTTCAGTCCGTACTTAGGCTCACAGCCGTTGGCAACTTCTGTCGCATCGGTTACCAGCAGCACATCGGGGATGACCACCTGCGTGGCATGCTTCATCCCGTAGTAGAGATTTGAGCGTTCGCCCAGCTTCTCCGGCTTAAAGCCCGCATTACTGGCCACGAAGTCGAAGAGGTTCAACGCGAAGCTAAGCACCACCGCATAGCAAATCACGCCCACCACCGCACCGATGAGTCGGTTGAGGAAGTTCAACTTAAGTTTCTTGAGGAACTCCGTCAAGAATGCGGCAATCCATCCCAATGCAATGGGCACCACGATGACGATGAGCACAAAGGCAATCAGTCGGCCGAAGCCAATGCTGGCACCCGTCTTGTCCGCCAAGAAGTCGCCAAACTGATGATAGAGCGTGGCGGCGATAAGCAAACCTGCCGCCACACCCAAGAAGTGTGCCACCTGCTTGAAGGCGCCCTGCTTGAAGCCGATGATGGCGCCAACGATGAGCACAATATATATAAGTATATCCATGAAGCAGATGTCTAATTAGAGTTTTGCCTTCACCTCCACTTCCGTGTAGGTCTCCAGCACATCACCCTCGCGGATGTCGTTGTAGTTGACGATGGAGATACCGCACTCGAAGTCGCGACCCACCTCCTTCACGTCGTCCTTGAAACGCTTGAGGGCCAAGATGTCGCCAGTGTGCACCACAATACCGTCGCGAACCACACGAACTTTGTCGCTGCGGTGCACCTTGCCTTCCGTCACCCAGCAGCCAGCCACTGTGCCGACCTTGGTGATGTGGTAAACCTGACGCACGTCCACCTGAGCCGTGACTTCCTCCTTGAGCGTCGGAGCCAACATGCCCTCCATGGCATCCTTCACCTCCTCGATGGCATCATAGATGATAGAGTAGAGACGGATATCCACGCCATACTGCTCTGCCAAACGACGGGCGGCAGCCGATGGACGAACTTGGAAACCGATGATGATGACGTTCTCTGATGCATGAGCCAATTCCACATCGTTCTCGCTGATCTGACCCACAGCCTTGTGGATGACATTCACCTGAATCTTCTCTGTGGAGAGCTTGATGAGCGAGTCGGAAAGAGCCTCGATAGAACCGTCCACGTCGCCCTTCACCACGAGGTTGAGCTCCTGGAAGTCACCCAGAGCGATACGTCTGCCCAGCTCGTCGAGGGTCAGACGTGTCTGGGTACGCAGACCCTGCTCACGCTTCAGTTGTTCACGCTTGTTGCAAATCTCGCGGGCTTCCTGTTCAGTGTCCATCACGTGGAAGGTGTCACCAGCGGTGGGCGCACCATTCAAACCGAGGATCACGGCGGGTTCAGCAGGAAGTGCCTTCTCGATGCGCTGACCACGCTCATTGAACATCGCCTTGATACGTCCGTAGTGGGTACCAGCCAGCACGATGTCGCCCTGATGGAGCGTACCGTTCTGCACCAGCACAGTAGCCACATAACCACGTCCCTTGTCAAGGGAAGACTCAATGATGGAGCCCGTTGCCTTGCGGTTGGGGTTGGCCTTGAGGTCGAGCATCTCAGCTTCGAGCAGCACCTTGTCCATCAAGTCTTCCACACCAATACCCTTCTTGGCACTGATGTCCTGACTCTGGTATTTGCCACCCCATTCCTCCACTAAGAGGTTCATGGCGGAAAGTTGTTCCTTAATCTTATCGGGATTAGCTCCTGGCTTATCAATCTTGTTGATGGCGAACACCATCGGCACACCTGCAGCCTGAGCATGAGCGATCGCCTCCTTGGTCTGAGGCATCACATCGTCATCGGCAGCAATGATGATGATGGCGATATCGGTCACCTGAGCACCACGGGCACGCATGGCAGTGAAGGCCTCGTGACCTGGGGTATCGAGGAAGGTGATCTTACGACCATCCTTCAACTTTACTTTATAAGCACCGATGTGCTGGGTGATACCACCTGCCTCACCGGCAATCACGTTGGTGTTGCGGATATAGTCGAGGAGCGAGGTCTTACCGTGGTCAACGTGACCCATGACCGTGATGATTGGCGCACGTCTTTCGAGGTCTTCCTCCTTATCCTCCACTTCTTCGATGGCGTTAGACACCTCGCCCGACACATATTGCGTGGTGAAGCCAAATTCTTCTGCTACGATATTGATGGTCTCAGCATCCAGACGCTGATTGATGCTCACCATCATACCGATAGACATACAGGTGGCAATAACCTGATTCACAGAGATGTCCATCATTGTCGCAAGTTCGTTGGCAGTTACGAACTCTGTAATCTTCAGCACCTTGCTCTCTGCGTTTTCAGCCATTTCTTCCTCCGCCATACGCTCATGGATGGCCTGACGCTTGTCCTTACGGTACTTCACGCCCTTCTTCTCCTGCTTGGCGGTGAGACGTGCCAACGTCTCCTTTACCTGCTTTGCAACTTCCTCTTCCGTCAATTCCTGTGGCTTTGGAGGCTGCTTCTTCTTGTTCTTCTTCTTGCCCTGACCCTGTTGCTGCTGCTGAGCCTGCTGGTTCTTCTGCTGCTGGGCATTGTTCTGGTTGGGCTTGCCACCCTGCTTCTTGCCCTGAGCCTGCTGATTCTGACCATTGTTCTGCTTGGCGGCAGCATCAATGTCAACCTTATTGCTCTTGATGCGGTTGCGCTTTTTCTGACCATTTCCCTGACCGTTCTGACTCTGGGCATCGCCCTGTGCCTGCTGACGTTCCTTGCGGCGTTCAGCCTTGCTCTTGCGATCAGGACGCGTCTTGCTGTTCAGGCTCGACAGGTCGATGAAACCCACCTGCTTGAACTGCACACCCGCTTCAGCAGGAGCAGCCAGATGATAGACACCATTCTCGTCCTGTTCCAGACGGTCAGCTGGTGTCTCCTTACCCTTCTTCTTGGCAGCTGGTTCCTTCTTGGTTGCCTCTGCCGGAGCTGCAGTCTTTTCCTGCTCAGCAGCAGGAGCAGCCTCAACGGGCTTCTCTTCAGCCACCGTTTCCACCTTCTTCTCCTCTGCGGCGGGAGTAGCTTTCTGTTCTTGAGGTTCAGTAGCAGGCTTCTCCTCCTTCTTGGGGGCAGGTTCAGCCTTCTTTTCCGGTTTGGGTCCCTCCTTCTTCTTCAGATCGTTGATATTACCCACAATCTTCAGCTGAGGCTTCTTGGCTTCCTTTTCTTTCTCAAGGCGCTCCCTTTCCAGACGCTCCTTCTCCTCACGGGCAGCCTGTTGGCGTTCCTTCTTCTCCTGCTGTTCCTTCACCTTTTGGTTCAGAATCTTCTGCTTCGTCTCGGCGTTCTGCTTCATGTCCTCGCCGAACTCCTTCTGGAGCAGCGCATATTGCTCGTCCGTGATTTTTGCGTTTGGCGTTGCGTCTTGAAGTGCCAAACCCTTTTTCTGCAGGAATTCAGCCACGGTGTTGATTCCCACATTCAGTTCTTTTAATGCTTTGTTCAGTCTTACTGCCATATAGACCTTTTTACTTTAATTATTCTTCAAATTCTGCCTTCAAAATGCGGAGCACATCGTCCACGGTGTCCTCTTCGAGGTCAGCCTTCTCAACGAGCATAGCACGTGGAGCACCCAGCACAGCCTTCGCCGTATCCAGACCGATACCCTTGATGGCGTCAATGATCCAAGGCTCGATTTCGTCTGTGAACTCATCCAGATAGATGTCCTCCTCGTCAGGCTCTTCACCGTTCAACTCGCGGAACACGTCGATGGTGTAGCCTGTCAGCATACTTGCCAACTTGATGTTGTCACCATTCTTACCAATAGCGAGGCTCACCTGATCGGGCTGCAGATACACCTCTGCCTTCTTCTTCTCCTCGTCGAGCGAGATGGAAGATACAGATGCAGGGTTGAGCGAACGCTGGATGAACAACTTGATGTTGCTCGTATAGTTGATAACGTCAATGTTCTCATTGTGCAACTCACGCACGATGCCATGAATACGGCTACCCTTCACACCCACACAAGCTCCTACAGGGTCGATGCGTTCGTTGTAGCTCTCCACAGCAATCTTTGCACGTTCACCTGGGATACGGGCAATGCGCTGCACCGTGATGAGACCATCGTTGATTTCAGGCACTTCCTGTTCCAACAAACGGCGCAGGAACTCTGGAGAAGTACGTGAAAGAATGATCTTGGGGTTGTTGTTCAGGTTGTCCACACGAAGCACCACAGCACGGGCTGTCTCACCCTTGCGGAAGAAATCGCCTGGAATCTGTTCGCTCTTCGGCAGGAGCAGTTCATTGCCCTCATCGTCAAGCAGCAACATCTCACGCTTCCAAATCTGATACACCTCGCCGCTGACAATCTGACCCACCTTATCTACATACTTGTTGTAGAGGTTGTCATGCTCCAGATCAAGAATCTTGCTCGCCATCGTCTGACGCAACGTCAAGATGGCACGACGGCCAAACTTCGCGAACTCCACCTTCTCACTCACCTCTTCACCTACCTCGAAGTCCTTGTCAATCTGCTGAGCCTCTGACAAGCTGATTTCTGCATTCTCGTTCTGCACCTCGCCATCTTCCACCACCACACGGTTGCGGTAGATTTCGAAGTCACCCTTGTCAGGGTTCACAATCACGTCAAAGTTCTCATCCGAACCATAAGTCTTCTGCAGCACGCTGCGGAAACTGTCCTCGATAACACTCACCAGAGTGGTTCTGTCAATGTTCTTGGTCTCCTTGAAGTCCTTAAAGGTATCAATCAAGTTGACACGTTCTGTTAATTTCTTTGTAGCCATTATATTTATTTTTTGTTGTTTGAGCTTTGAAATACGCCCAGCGCGTGGGCTGGTTATTTAAAATCTATGATATTCTTCACCCACTTCACATCCCCATAACCGAAGGCCTTGTCCACTTCCACCATCTGCGGACGCTTCTTCCCCTCCACTTTCTGCTTCTCCATCACCGTCACCACAAAGCCCTGCTCATCCGCACTCTTCATCGAGCCCTCCATCTTCTTGCCTTCAGCAGTCAGCAGTTCCACATCGTAGCCAATGGAGTTCACATACTGCTGCAACACCTTGAACGGCTGTCCGATGCCAGCCGAACCCACTTCCAGTTCGAAGTCTTCCACATCGCGGTCGAAGTGATCCTCAATGAAACGGCTCAGTTCGCAGCAGTCCTCAATCCACACGCCATCCTTGTGGTCAATCTCCACAGTGATTTTGTTCTGATCGTCCACTGTTGCATCCACCAAGAAATACTCTTTGCCCTCCAACCATTCGAGAGCCAAGTCCTTCACTTTTTGTTTGTCAATCATTCTCTTAATTTCACTAATATTCTTACAAAAGCAAGAGGGAACTCTGCAGTCCCCTCATTCATTTCGCTTGCAAAGGTACGACCTTTTCTCCACTCTGCCAAATTTCTTTCCACATATTTTATTATTTGGCAACTTTTTCAGACAAATACATGGATTTTGAGCGAATGCGGCCATCACGTCCGAACATAATTGAGGAGTTTATCGTTTTTTCTCTGAAAAAATTTGGCGGATTCGAAGAAAAGAACTAACTTTGTATTTCATAAGAACTTGAAAGTGTGAAAGGCATGGTGATTTCGAGTGTACAAAACCCACATGTGAAGGCAGTGCTGGCATTGCAGCAGAAGTCGGCTGAGAGAAGGCGGACAGGACTATTTGTCGTGGAGGGAAGACGGGAGTTGGAACATTGTGTGGAGATGGGGTTGGAGGTGAAGGAAGTGTATGTATGCAGGGAGATTGCTAAAGAGATGGAGGGGATGAACGTGACGGAGGTGACGAAGGATGTGTATGAAAAGATGGCGTATCGAGGAGGAACGGAGGGGGTGATGGCCGTAGTGAAGAGTGAGGAGAAACGGTTAGAGGATTTGGAACTGAGGGAGAACCCGTTGATTGTGGTGGTGGAACGAGTGGAGAAGCCTGGAAACTTGGGAGCGATTCTGCGAAGTGCAGATGCGGCTGGAGCGGATGCTGTGGTGGTGTGCGACCCTTTGACGGACTTGTGGAATCCAAATCTGATCAGGAGTTCGATTGGTGCAGCCTTCACAGTACCATGTGTGGCATGTGGAAGTGAGGAGTGCATCCAGTTTTTGAAAACACGTGGCATTCAGATTCTGACGGCGCAGTTGCAGGATTCGGAGCTGTATTACGATACGGACATGAGACGTGGAACGGCGATTGTGATGGGAACAGAGGCCACAGGGCTGACGGACGTGTGGAGGCAGGCTGCTGATGCGCATATCAGGATTCCGATGCTGGGACGGCTGGATTCGCTGAATGTCAGTGTGAGCGCAGCCATCTTACTATACGAAGCGGTGAGACAACGAAGTGGAACACGGGAGGGTTGAGTGGAAATGAAATAATATGAAAATTTGATAATCTTAAAGAATATGATAGGAAACATGAGAAAAGCAATTCTGTTTTGCGCGATGATGATATCGGTGATGATGATCAATGCTCAAGATGAGTACTTCATCAAGACTTACGGAATAACCGATGATCTGAAGGTGCGTGGCGGCACATGTATCACACAAATCAATGGCTTCATTTGGATTGGCACGTCAACGGGATTCTTTGCGTTCGACGGCAATCACGTACACCCTTACACGATTCCTGATGAGGAGGGGCTGGGTGGATACTATGGTCGCGTGGTGTCGTTGGAAAGATCGACTGACCAGAACCTGTGGATTGGTACGAGGAAAGGTATTTATGTGTTTGAGATGATTGTCGAGCAGATCCATCGTTTTGAGGCGAAAGGTTTGCCAGAACACCCTGATGTGCGTGTCATCAAATTCGACGAAGAGGGCTATTTGTGGAGCATCATGAATGGCAAAGCCTATCGCATTGATGTGAATAAGAAGACGGCTGAGTGTATTGGCAACGGTGTGATGACACCCATTTGTATGACGATCGCCAAAGATGGCACAGTGTGGTTTTCTGATAATAATGCCGTGCTGTATCGATATGATGCATCCACCCGTCGTCTGCGTTCCTACGATGCAAAGCCTGAAGGCGTGGATCATGTGACGCACACGGTGAGTATTACGGAAATGAGAAACGGCAAATTGGCTGTGGCGACCTACAAGAACGGCGTGTTCTTGTTCTCGCCTAAAGATTGCACCTCAAAGATGCTGATGACACTTGATGACGAGGGATTCCCCATTGTCGCACACACCTCCATCACCCCTACAGGTGACGAGCTATGGGTGGGTACAGAACATGGTGTGGTCATCTACCGTATGAGAGATGGGCACATCAGCGGAATCCACCAATCACGTTCATCTGTCAATTCGCTGTCGGACAATGCCGTACACACTTTGTTCTTAGATGAGGAAGATGGTGTGTGGGCAGGCACTTTCTTTGGCGGTATGAACCGCATCAGCCTCTCGCCCCATAACTTTGCTGTTTTCACGCCAGAGATCAATCCCAATTCTATAGATGTGTTCCGCGAGTTGTGCGAGGACAACGACGGTCATTTGTGGGCAGGTAGTGAAGATGGCGGCCTATACATGGTGGACAGAGAAAATGGTGTGCTACACAAGTCCTCCATCAATTGGGGAGGCGAGGATCCTCCGTTCAACATCCAGTCGCTGATGATGGTGGGTGATGATCTTTGGATATCGAGCATCACCAATGGCATCTACGTGGTGGACACCAAAGCCATGAAGATGCTCCACCGCTACAGAAAGACCAATCAGGCTGAACGAGGAGGCTTGATTAGTGGCATCACCATGTGTCAACAGGACGGAACCATCTTCGTGGGTTCATCAACAGGCGTTTACACCTTCGACAAAGAGGAAGAGGCTTTCATCATGATGCCTGAGTTGACCAACACCTATGCCCATCACCTCTATGCCGACCAGCAAGGCACGGTATGGGTGACGACCTTCGACAAGGGTCTTTGGAAAATCCAAAAGAAAAACGGGCAGTGGAAAGCTGAACGGACGAAGTTTGCTTATCCTTGCACCACGGTCATCATGCAGGACTCGAAGGGTACCTACTGGGTGGGCACCGACCTTCATGGATTGGTTTCCTATAATGACAAGACTGGCGAGACGAGACAACAACAAGAATCGGAGGGTTTGCAGCATGAGACGGTGACGAACATCTTGGAAGACATGCACCACCGCTTGTGGATCAGCACATTCAACGGCTTGTACAGTTACAACCTCAACAAGAGGATTGTCAACCACATGACGACGGCAAACGGTCTTCCTTCCAGCTACCTCAACTATTCATCAGGCTATATCGACAAGGACGGTTACATCTATCTCGGCTCCTACAAAGGACTGGTTTGTTTCACTCCCACATCGTTCGTTCTGTCGAAAGAGCGGCTGAAGCCCTACTTCCTCAATCTCTATGTGAACGGCGAGCACATCACGCCTAACGACGGGTCAGGTATTCTGGATCAGACACTGTTCCAAACCAAGGAACTGAAGTTGACACGCGACCAAAACACCTTCACCATCTTGTATGCCGTTCCTTCTTATCGAAGCGGAGAAATCGTGTGGTATCGCTATCGTCTGAATCCTGACGAACCTTGGATCGTGACAGACAACGCGCAACCCATCCAGTTGTCGAACCTTTCGACAGGCACCTACAAAATCACCCTGCAAGCCAGTTACAACCCTGAACGCTGGGAAGGCGAAGCGGCTGTTCTGGTGGTCAAGGTGGCCAGCCCCGTAGCACTGAGTGTTGGTGCATTCATTTTCTATGGATTGATGGTGATTGGCATTGTCATCTTGGTGATGTGGTTGATCAAGAAGAAGGAAATCAAGAAGTTGAAGAGAGCAGGATGATTAAAGCAGGAATATGGATGATGCTCCTGTTGATGTCCACGCTGAACGCAAGGGCACAAGGAGCATTTTGGCAACGGCGCGGACACATTGAGAATGTGACTGAAACGTACCCGTCATCTTCGAACGAAGACATCAGGAAAGTCGGCTCCACTGCCACTGCACCACTGACGTGCATGGGGTCGCCCAAAGTGCCGGTGATTCTGGTGCAGTTCTCTGACCTGTCCTTCCAAGTAGGCAAGAACGATGAGAAAGTAAAAGCGATTTATCAAGACTGCTTCAACGCAAGAGAGGGCATGCAGCCCTCTTCCAACACTTGCTCTGTCAGGGAATACTTTCGCATTAACTCTGACGGGCTGTTCACCCCAACATTTGACGTCATTGGTCCCGTGACGCTGTCCAAGAGTTACACCTATTATGGTGAGGATGACAGATGGGGAAGTAAGGACATCCATATCACCGAACTCTATCAGGAGGCCTGCAAAAAGGTTCAAGCTCAAGGCAATACCAATTGGAGCCAATACGACAACAATCAAGATGGGAAGGTCGACATTGTTTTCTTCATCTATGCAGGACAGGGGCAGAATCAGGATGGCGCACCCAAAAACGCCATCTGGCCGAAGGAAAGTTCCTCTTCCCTCGTCGTGAAAAATGGCAGTTCATCCGTCACGTTCGCTGGCTATGGCTGTTCCAGTGAGATGCTATTTGACGAGATGGACGGCATCGGCAGTTGCATCCACGAGTTGTGTCACGGGATGGGTCTGCCTGACTTCTACGACACCAACAATGTAGCCTATGGCTTGGACTACTGGGACATCATGGATGCAGGATGCTTCAAAATGGGAGGGCGGATGCCCGTCGAACTCTCTGCCTACGAACGGGATTTCTTTGGCTGGAGGAAGCTGGTGGAGTTAGACCCTGACGAAACCTACAGCCTGACCCTTCAGCCTATGGAGAAAGGAGGAGTGGGCTACAAGGTGATGAACAAGGCCAATCTCAACGAGTACTTCATTTTGGAGAATCGGCAGAACATCGGCTTGGACATGTATCTCGGATGGCAAATCGATTATCAGCAATGGATCTACGGCAAGAATCATGGATTGATGATCACCCATGTGGACTACAACGCCACCTCTTGGAAAAGCAACAGCGTCAACACCAGCAGATCTCATCAACGTATCACGTTGGTTCCGGCCGACAGCGAACTGATTCCAGCCCTCAAGCAGGATGACAGCCAGACCGCTGAGGAATGGGCTGACGCTTGGGCACGTTCGCAACACGGCGACCTCTACCCAAGCGACAACAACGTCACAGAAATGTCTTCATACAGCGTCTTTAGAGGAGGTACGCTGAATCAGACCATCGACAATATCGTGGAACATCAGAATGGTGTCATCACCTTAGACATCAATGGCGGGAACCCTGAAGGGCTCAAAGAACCAGATGTACCAGAAATCGCTAAGGCAACTTCGTCGGGTCTGCCGCTGTATAGTTGTCCATCCGCAAATGATAGTTCATCACTTGCTCTAAGGTGAAGTGGAAGGCTGGGCTGTCAGGTGGCAGAGGTCGATGGGAGAAGGTCTGGAAATACAGCAGACAAGCATCGCGCCACCATTGGGCGTCTTTGGCCTGACGCTGGAAACGCCACAGCTGCTCCTCATATTGCTCAGCAGGCACATAGGGCTTCATCGCTTCCCAAGTCTTCACAAATTCATTGGCCTGACGCACACCGCGATCATAAGTGTAGCAAAGGTTGTCCCAAAGGGAAAGCCCGTTGCTCATCGTCTCATCCCAACCCACATGGTGGAACCACAGAATGAGGTTCTCAGGACAAGTTCCTATATTATTATATAATGTACGCAAAGGCTCTGGGTATTGACTCACATTGTTGGAGCCTGCAGTACCTGCCAGACAAGGTTCTTCGTGATCAGAGCGGTTGAAACCAATGCCGATGGTATCTACACGATGATAGAAGCGTGGCAACCAATCCTCACGAGACCCACGAGGAGCATACCAAGGCTCTGGACCATAGTGGTGACCTCCTGCGAAGATATGGTGCAGTCCGAGCGGCATCATGTAATCCACCACAGCCTCACGACTCTTCAGCAGAAGTTGGGTCATCGGACGGATGAAATCCTGATTGTTTGTCTTGTAATAATCGCTCAAGAAGTCCTGGGCAATGGTCTTGGAAGACACATTCACATCATTGGCCAATCGGCCAAAAGCATACCAGTTGGCCATCGCCAGGTCATTGGCCGTCCAGTTGGGACTGTCACCGATGTTGGCGACACCAGCCATACCCACCAAATTGGGCATATTGGGTTCCGTCCTGTTCAGCGTATCGAAGAACTCACGCCACATGGGAGCCAAGAAACAAGTATGGATGCTCTCACCCGTGTATTCCTGAGTAATCTGGAACTCCACCATCATCTTCGTCTTCTTCAGGCCAAAGAAGAGGGGCGATACAGGTTCACGAGGTTGGAAATCAACTGGACCATTCTTGATTTGGATGATGACGTTGTCAGCGAACTGTCCATCAAAATGGATAAACTCTTCGTACGCCTGATTGGCACGGTCACCCTCATAAGCACGTTGAGCAGGTGTCTTCTGAACATCACCTGGTCCCTTGGCTGAATAGACGAATGCACGCCACATCACAATGCCACCATAAGGTTTCAGGGCATTGGCCAACATATTGGCGCCATCCACATGCGTACGTCCGTAGTCCATCGGACCAGGCTCACCCTCGCTGTTGGCCTTCACAAGGAAACCACCAAAATCAGGGATGAGCTGATAGATTTCCTTTACTTTCTTCTGCCACCACTGAGGCACCCTTGCATCTAATGGGTCAGCCGTATCGAGGTCGCCCAATGCTTTGGGAGAAGCAAAATTGACAGAAAGATAGACCTTGATGCCATAAGGACGCAGCACATCCGCAATCTTGGCGGTCTTCTTCAGCATATCCGAAGAAAGCGCGATAGGCTTGGCATTCACGTTGTTGAGCACCGTACCATTGATGCCATACGCTTTGTTGATGCCTCCGTACTCCTCATACCGCTCTTTCAGCGCCTTAGGCATGGAACCCTTACCAGCAGGAATCTCTTCCCACTTCCAGATGGAACGTCCGGCAAACCCTCTTTCCACAGTACCATTAGGATTGTCCCAATGGTTGAGCAGACGCAGTTCGAATGTTTGTCCCCAAGCCAAGCAGCACACTGCCAGCATCAGGAAGGTGAAAATGGTCTTTTTCATCTTTTCGTGTTTCTTTCTATGTGAATGTTAGTCACGACGGAATATGTCGCGTGTATATACTTTCTCCTGAACATCGTCCAGACAAGTGTCGTAGCGGTTGGCGATGATGGCCTGTGACTGCTCCTTGAACTTGGCAAGGTCGTTGACCACCTTCGAGCCAAAGAAGGTCGTGCCGTCTTCCAAGGTCGGTTCGTAGATGATGACCTGCGCACCCTTCGCCTTGATACGCTTCATGATACCCTGAATGGAGGACTGGCGGAAATTGTCCGAATTGCTCTTCATCGTCAGACGGAACACACCAATGACCACATCCTTTTCGATGGCCTGATTCCAGCGGATACGGTTGGAATAGCTGTAGTAGCCTGCCATCTGCAATACACGGTCGGCAATGAAATCCTTTCTCGTACGATTGCTCTCCACGATGGCAGTCATCATCTGCTGAGGCACATCCTGATAATTGGCCAACAACTGCTTCGTGTCTTTCGGCAGGCAGTAACCGCCATAACCAAAGGATGGGTTGTTGTAGTGTGTGCCGATACGTGGGTCAAGACCCACACCCTGAATGATGGCCTGAGCGTCCAGTCCCTTCACTTCTGCATAGGTGTCGAGTTCGTTGAAGTAGCTCACACGCAATGCCAGATAGGTGTTGGCAAAGAGTTTCACGGCTTCTGCCTCAGTCAAGCCCATGTGGAGCACATCTATATTTTCTTTGATGGCGCCTTCCTGCAAGAGTGCCGCAAATGTGTTGGCGGCCTCATTCAGTTCCTTTGCATACTTCACCTCAATGCGCTTGGGTGAACCCACAATGATGCGTGAAGGATAGAGGTTATCGTAAAGTGCTTTGCTTTCACGCAGGAATTCAGGTGAGAAGAGCAGCTTCATCGCATAGCCATATTTGTTGTACAGTCCTTCGGTATAGCCTACAGGAATGGTCGATTTGATGACCATCACGGCATCTGGATTTACCTCCAAAACCAAGTCAATGACTTCCTCCACATGGGAAGTGTCGAAATAGTTCTTCACGGGGTCATAGTTGGTCGGTGCCGCAATCACTACAAAGTCGGCATCAGCATACGCCTTACGACCATCGAGGGTGGCCGTCAGGTTCAACTCCTTCTCCGCCAAAAATTTCTCAATATACTCGTCTTGAATGGGTGACTTCTTCTGGTTGATTAAATCGACCTTCTCTGGAATCACATCTACAGCAGTCACCTGATGGTGCTGCGCCAACAAAGTAGCAATACTCAGACCCACATAACCAGTTCCGGCCACTGCCACTTGAATGTCCTTAAAATCTCTCATGTCAATGATAAATTATCCTAATTATCTTCTTAATACCTATTTATTTTAGTCCCTTTTCAGCACGAACCTTCTTGCTGTATTCTGAAGGCGACATGCCGTACTCGGCCTTGAAGTTCTCTGTAAATCTTTTGGGATTTCCATAACCAATCTCTGCAGCAATATCTGCAATCGGCATTGCTGTCTGATCCAGATACTGCTTGCCACGCTTCATGCGGATGGTACGGATGAACTCTGCAGGTCCCTTGCCCGTGATATTGATCAGCTTCTTATAGAGGTAGGTGCGGCTCAAAGACAACTCCTGTCCCAACACCTCGACAGAGAACTCAGTATCGGACATGTGATCCTCACAAATCTTGATGGCACGCTGGATGAATTGCTCGTCCATCGAGGTGATGGTGATTTCGCTGGGTGCCACATCCATCTTCTCACGGAACTGACGCTGACGGTTCTCACGCTTCTCAATGAACTTCTTCACCCTCAGACGCAACATCTCCACATTGAACGGCTTCGTAATGTAGTCATCGGCACCCAATCGCAGACCTTCCACTTCCACCTGATCGCCTCGACGACCCGTCAACAGGATCACAGGAATGTGCGACCAACGTAAGTCTGTCTTGATGTGCTTGCACAACTCCAAACCATCCATCTTAGGCATATTCACATCGCTCACCACCAAGTCAATGTTGTCATTCTCCTCCAGACGAGTCAATGCCACCTCGCCGTTATTGGCCGTAATCACATTGTACTCACCTCTGAAATAGTCGTGTACAAAACGGCACATATCAGGACTGTCATCGACCATCAGCAGGGTGAAACGCTGGTCTTCATTCATAGCGTGTTCTCCAGAGAAATCTTCCCTTTGGGTATTCACCTTCGCCACATTGCTATCATCGATGCCAACAGGCTTATCGCCCTCGTTCTTGGGGTCAACCTTAGGCTGAGCCGTTTGAAGAGAAGAAGTGGTATGAGGCTTGACAGGTGTGGTCACTTGTGTCATCACAGCATCCACAGAGGGCACCAATGCTGGCACCACAGTTCCTTTGCCACCTGCAGGCAACATATTCACCTGATGCAACAACAATTGCGCATTTCTCAGAATCATTTGTACACGCACTCTTACGTCGTCCGTCAAAGGTTCCGCAGCCAACTCCTGCAAAGGAGTGATGATGAGCGTAATAGGTGTCAGCAGGTCTCGGCTCACACCACTCAGCACACCCTGTTTCGTTTCCTCAAGTTCCGTTCTGTGCTCTGAACGCAGCTTCTGCACATCCTCTTCCATCTTCTTGTGCTCACGCGTCAAAATCCAGCGAGCTATCGCATACGCCACCACAGCCACTAACAATACACCAAACAAGACGGCCCAGACCACACCTTGCGAGAAGAGTCCGCTGGCCTGTGCCGCTATCGCTTTTGCAATCAAAATGTTTCCCATTTGCGAGTTCATTTTATCTTTTGATGATGCAAAAGTAGTAAAAATAATTCATTTCGTGAATTTTTACCGCTTTTTTTTCATCATCAGTGGCGCAGAATCCGTTTTTGTACCCCAAAGGGACTGAAAACACGCCTTTTCATCTCATTGGAACAGTAGAACAAGCCAAGTATGCACGGACAAAGCAGACTCGCATCAAAAACGCATGAAATGCAATGAAGAATGCCATATTTAAGTTAAATTATTTGGGGGAGAAGAAAAGAGTTCGTATCTTTGCCGCGATTTTTACCAAAGCATATACAAACCAAAATCGGCACCTGAATCGGAAATGGGCAATTTGGATAGTGCAATCAAGCAACTTCTTGACGAGATGACCCCCATCACGTTAGAGGAGATGACGGGCATCAAACTGATGAACAGACTCGACACCAAATATGTGGCGTCGAAGGCTCAACTTGTGCAGTTGCTCAATCTGGTGCAAGATAAGTACTACGTGCAGGAAACCTTGGAAAGGCGCATCATTCCTTATCTGACAACGTATTATGATACGGACAATCATTATATGTATATGATGCACCACAACGGGAAAGCCAGAAGAATGAAAGTGAGAGTGAGGACGTATGTGGCAAGTGATTTGACGTTTCTGGAGGTGAAGAACAAGAACAATCATGCCCGTACGAAGAAGAAGCGGATTGAGGTGCCGAGTCAAGATGACTTCAGGACAACAGAGGGGGTGCATGAGTTGGTACAACGCAAGACGGGACTGGATTTGGACAAGTTGAATGCTGTGGTGAGAAATCAGTTTGACCGTGTAACGCTGGTGAACAAGGGGAAGACGGAGCGACTGACGATTGACTTCAACATCGGGTTCCACAACTTTGAAACCCATCATGACCACGGGACTGATGAACTGGTGATTATCGAATTGAAACGTGATGGCAATGTGTTCTCGCCAGTGTGCAACTTGCTGAGAGATATCCACGTGCATCCAACGGGGTTCTCGAAATGCTGCATTGGCATGGCGCTGACCGACCCAGGATTGAAGCAGAACAACTTCAAGCCCAAACTGAGAAACCTGGAGAAAATCAACGGACGAAGATTTATTGACCACGAACTTTAGCCAGCCCACGCATTGGGCGTTTTCCTAGAACAAAACCAAGAAAACTAAAACAATAAACTATAATGGACGCTATCAACGACTTTCTTGCAGTGCTGTCGAGCGACACATGCCGTCTTCTCGACCTTTTCCTGCGACTCATCATCAACACAGTATTCACCATTCTTATTGCGAGGGCATTTTACTTTCCAAAGGCACGCCGTCGTGACTTCTTTTTCACCTATATCTTGGTGGGCTTCTGCATCTTCATGCTGATTCACCTAATGGGCGATGCAAAGATCAAGACAGGTATTGCAATGGGACTCTTTGCCATCTTCTGCATCATGCGTTACAGAACAGAATCTGTGCCAATCCGCGAGATGACCTATCTCTTCCTTATCATTTCTTTGGCTGCCATCAATGGTTTGGCATGGGCTGCCGACATCAGTCCGAAGCATCCTGAGTTTGCAGGTCCTCTGATGACGAGCATGGGCGAGCTGATCCTGACGGACTGCGTTTTTGTACTGGGCGTATGGATTGCAGAGGCAAACAAGTTGGTGAAGAGCCTCTCGTCAAAGTACATCAAGTATGATAAGATTGACCTCATCAAGCCCAGCTGTCGCAAGGAACTCATCGAAGACCTGAAGGCACGCACGGGTCTGGACATCACGAGCGTGTCCATCGGCTCTATCGACTTCCTAAAGGATATGGCTCTCATCAAGATTTACTACAATACCGATGAGGAGGATGAATCTGCACAGAAGATGCCAAAGGAATACGCTTAACCAGCCCACGCGCTGGGCAAAATTTAACACCAGACATTTGACATGAAGAAGGTATTAACATTTTTAGTTCTTAGTTGTTCGCTTCTAACTTCATACGCTCAAAGCGACGACTTCGGCTTTGACTTCTCAGTAGGTGCTGAGAAGAAGCTGAGACCAGGCACACATGTGAGCCTTGAAGGTGGAGTACGCACGATGGATCACACCAAGAAGGTGGATCGTTGGACTGTAGGCGTGGGTGCAGACCAGCGTCTCTATTCAAACTCGACTTTCGACCTCAAGCTGGGCTTGAAGTGGGAATATATGTGGTTGAACTACGCTGAGCAGACGAATGACAAGTACGGACTTTATACATATACCGACATGGTTGACGGCGAATTCATTGAAATATCATCTACGGAGTATGATGGCTATAACCATCGTCATCAGTTTTGGAGAGGTCGCCATCGCACCAGCCTGAGTCTAGCTGCTGGCTATCAACCCAACAAGCGCTGGAGCTTCTCGTGGAAGGAGATGGTGCAGTACTCGCACTACAACAAGGCGAAGACAACGATGGATCGCTACCGTTATGAATTCAATGACGATGATGAGGAAGAACTCGTCTTGCAGACAGACAACATCAAGAATTACAAGGCCAAGGACAGGGTAATGCTGCGTTCCAAAGTGGGTGTGGATTACAACATCCGCAAATGTCCTGTTGACCCCTACCTGTCAGCTGAATACGGCTGTGGTCTCAACTACTCCGCCAACAAATGGAAGTTCACCGCTGGTGCCGACTTCAAAATCAACAAGCAAAACAAGATAGACCTCTTCTACCGTTATCAGACGGAAGATGATGATGACGAACCCAACGGGCACTTCATCGGCTTGGCCTACAATATTAAATTCTGAAAAACAAAAGACACAAGGATATGAAAAAGATTCTTTCACTGACTGCAGCACTTGTCCTGAGTGCTTTGACAGCTTGGGCTGAAGATTTCAACCTCTACTATATGGCCAGCGATGGTACGATGGCAACACAGAAATGGGACGTTGCTCAACTTTCGAAGGTCACTTTCGAGGGTGACAAAATGAAGGTGATAGCTGCTGATGGCACTACCACAGAATTGCCTGTGGCTGGCGTCAAGAAACTCGTCTTCTTCACGGAAGAGGGTGCTACTGACATCAAGGACATCGAGGAGACAGACGAAAAGCAGGCAACAGGTGAAGTGCGCGACCTCATGGGACGCCTCATCAACCTCGACCGCGACCAACTCCCAAAGGGCATCTATATCATAGACGGTAAGAAGACGCTCATCAAGTAAGATAAAGGACACTCATCAAATAAGACATGAAGATGAAAAAGATATTCTCTCTTTTAGTGTTGAGTTGCATGTTGTTGGTATCTCATGCACAAGACACACAAGGAACACAAGATACACAAGACACTTACGTTTACATCTGCAAGGATGGCGACTACACCAAACAGAAGGTCAGCGAAGGGTTTGACATCGACCTCAACGATGCGCCCGATTCTATCACCTTCCACAAACCGGCTCTCCCCATCGTGGTGGAAGTCGTGTATAACGGCACGGAAGCCTCTGTCACCATTCCCAAGTGCATGAAGGACAGTGTGACCTATGCCAAGGTGAACAATCTCGACTCCTATGTATATATTGAATATAAAGGTAGCACAGACGAAGTCATCTACGACGTGAAGGGCAGCAGCTCCAACGGTGCTCTCATCATCAAGAGCGACTACAAGATGCAGGTCAACCTCAACAACGTGTCACTCACATCCTCTTGTGGCGAAGCCATGCGTTTCAAGTGTGGCAAGCGTATTGCATTGGTGATGGCTGAGGGCTCTGTAAACACATTTGTTGATGCCAATGACGGAGGTGTCACCCCAGACCCATTGGACAACCACAAGGCATGTATCTACACCAAGGGACACATCGAAATCTCTGGTGCTGGCACCCTGAACGTGACAGGAAATTATAACCATGCCATCGACTCGAAGGAGCACATCAAGGTGAAGCAATCGGTGAGAGCCATCAACATCTTGGGTGCAGTGGGCGATGGTATTCATGCAGGCGAGTTCTTCACGATGAACGGTGGTGCGCTGACCATCAACAACACTGTGATGAAGGATGGTGTGCAGGTGGAATACAAGACCGACGAGAAGGGCAAGAAGATTATAGACGAAGAAAACACGGGTGACATCACCATCAACGGCGGCACCATCGACATCACGCTGGCTTCCACAGAAGATGCCAAGTGCATCAAGACCGTTGGCAACGTGTTTATCAATGGCGGCACCCTGTTGCTGCATGCTACAGCCAACGGCACGCGTGGCATTCAGGCCGGCGGCAGTCTTACCATCACGCAAGCTGAAGGTGTCCTTACGGACATCACCATTTTTGCCGAAGGGGCCAAGTGTACCGTTGAGGAGGATCATGAAGACCCCGACAAGTGCATGGGCATCAATGTGGATCGCGATGTCACCATCAGTGGCGGCACCATCCACATCACTGCTTCTGGACAGAGCGCCAACGGTTTGAAAGCCGACCACAACATAACCATTGAAGGCGGTGACATTACCATTGAAGCCTTAGGCGACAGCTCCAATGGCATGAAGATTGGTAATAACGTCACCGTCACAGGTGGTTCTACGGTTGTCAGAAACCCAACAACAGCCAAGAAGAGCAAGGGCATTGTCTATAGTGGTACAAAGAGTGTGACAGGAGGTGAAATCCGCGCATCGTGGACTTATAAACAATAGGTGTTCTTTGAACTTGTATGACTATGAGAAAAAGAGCTGATTACATCCAGAGCATAGAGATTAAGGCACTATGGAAGGGGGGCAGGCATGTCTGTTGGCAACTGCAACCTGATGTGAATATCCTCAGTGGCATCAATGGTGTGGGAAAGAGCACCATCATCAACCATTCGGCACGTACGTTGGCAGAAATTGACCGCGATGAGATTGTGCCGAAGGATGCACCTCAGGGAGTGACTATCAAACTGATGCCTGAGGATGCGACGTACATCAAGTTCGATGTCATCCGTTCATTCGACCGTCCGTTGCTGCATAGCGACCTGCTGGAGAAGCTGTCGGATTCACGTGTGAAGACGGAACTCGACTGGCAGATCTATCGTCTGCAGAAAAGGTTCCTCGACTATCAGGTGAACATCGGCAACCGCATCATCGAGTTGCTGACAAGTGGTGACCCTGAGGATCAGACAAAGGCTGCGGAAGTGAGTGCCCCCAAAAAACAGTTCCAGGACATGATTGACGAACTGTTTGCTGACACGCACAAGAAGATTGACAGGAAGAGCAATGAGATTCAATTCATCCAGGGAGCACAGACCCTCACCCCCTACCAACTGTCGAGTGGTGAGAAGCAGATGCTCGCCATCCTGCTGACGGTGTTAGTGGAGAATCGCGAGCCGTATGCCCTGCTGATGGACGAACCTGAGATTTCCCTCCATATCGATTGGCAACAACGTCTCATTGACCTCATCCGCCAACTCAACCCTAATGCCCAGATCATTCTCTCCACTCACTCCCCTGCCCTAATCATGGATGGTTGGATGGGAAATGTAACGGAAGTGGGAGATATTAGTAATTAGTTGAGAGTTGAGAGTTTATGTCCAGGCATCTGCTCAACAACATATCATCCGCCTATATCGAAGCTGCGAACCGCTTGCGTCCGAAGACGAAGAAGCGGAAGATTGTGGCGTATGTGGAGTCGTATGATGATATCTTCTTCTGGCGGAATGTGTTGAGCGAGTTTGAGGACGAAAACACCTCGTTTGAGGTGATGCTGCCGTCACGTACAAACCTGAATCGCGGCAAGAAGACGGCGCTGATGAACAAGCTGGGGGAATCGTTGGGAGGGTACATGATTGCCTGTGTGGATGCCGACCTGGATTATCTGTTGCAAGGTCACACGCCCTCATCGCAAAGGATGTTGGAAAACCCGTATGTGCTCCACACGTTTGTGTATTCCATTGAAAGTTTCCAGTGTTATGCACCTTCGCTGCATAACGTATGTGTGATGGCAACCCTGAACGATCGTGACATCTTCAATTTCGAGGAGTATCTGCGACAGTACTCAGAGATCATCTACGAACTGTTTGTGTGGATGATTTGGCTGCACCGTCGTGGGCGCTTCAATGATTTTCCCCTGAACAACTTCAACAACATCACGGCGGTGGATCAACTGAATGTGTTCAAGCCCATTGAGGCATTGGAGATTGTGCGCCGTCATGTGAACCGCAAACTGGCTTGGCTCCAGCAGCACGTGAAGGATGCCAAAGGAAAACTCACGCCGCTGAAGCAGGAACTGGCAGATTTGGGTGTAAGGAAAGACAACGCCTACCTCTTCATCCAAGGGCATCACCTGATGGAGAATGTGGTGGATGCAGCCCTCACTCCTGTGTGCACCATCCTGCGACGTGAACGGGAGAAGGACATCAAGATGCTGGCACGAGGCAACAACCAGCAGATGAACAACGAACTCGCCTGCTATTCACACAGCCAGTTCCAACCCGAACAAATGCTACGTCGCAATACCCAATACAAGGATTGCGACATTTATAAGATGCTCAGGAACCAGGTGGCTGAGTTCTTAAAGTTGAGAGGTTAAAGTTGAGAAGTTACTTGTTGGGCATTTCGAAAATGAAACGAGCTCCGTCTGTGTAAGCAGGATCCAGCACAAGACTTCCGCCCAACATCACCGCATGGTGAAGAGTCAATCCGAGTCCCAATCCAAGCCCTTCTGTGAAACTTGATAGTTTCACAAATGGATCAAATATATGTTCACGGTCTGCTTCACTGATGCCTTCGCCCTTGTCTTCAAAGATAAACCGAAGTTTGTCTCCAACCTCTTCCACTGACATGCTGACCTCCTTCTTTGTGGCAAATTTCTTGGCATTGATCAGCAACTCACGCAATATCCTATACAGATAGAGGCGGTTGGTGTGAACCGTAAGACCGTCGGGCAAGGATGAAGTGAAGTTCAACGTCACGTCAAACGGTTGTTTCTCCTCAAAGATTTTGATGGATTCCTGCACCACAGACATCACATCCACCTCCTTGGACAAATCCACCTTTGTATTTTCATCCATTCTCGACACATCGAAAATCATGTGCGCCATTCGATAAATGGTCAGGGAGTTTTGCTTCATCGTTGCGGTGAAGCCAGCAAGCTCCTCTTCATTCAACACACTGAAGGTCTCGCGCAACACCTGCATGAAGCCTGCGATGATGTTGAGCGGTGTACGTATCTGGAGGGACACTTCGTGGATGAAGGCTGTCTTGCGCTGGTCAGCCTCCATAATCTTCTGATTGGCCACAAGCAGTTCTCTGTTGCGCTTTTCCGTCTCTTCATTCACCTTTCGAATGTTGACGACATGCTCGTTGATGGCGCGTTGCATCGAAACGAAGCAGTTCTGCAAATGTCCCACCACATCCTCACGGTTGCTACGTGGAAGCGTCTTGTCATAGTGGCCATCTGTGATCTGACGTGACTGTTGTGCCAACTGGTCAATCGGACGAATGAAGTGATTGACAATCTTCCAACACACCAAAAGCATCAGCACCAGACCAATGAGGATGAGCGGCAGAAGGATAACGACCATCGTATTGTATTGGCGAGCAATGTCGCTTTCAGGACAGACGATGGCGATACTCCAAGGGGTGTTGGCCAGCGGCTCATAGAACACAATGCAAGATTCCCCATCGATGTTAACGTACATATTTCCCTTCTTGCCAGAAGTCATCTCATGACCAAGCGTGATGATATCGGGATGCTCTTTCCCATTCACAGACGAATATATGCTTTCCTTCACCAACTTCAGACGGTCTGGATGCACGAAATAAGTTCCGTCTGAACCCAACATGATGCAATAGGAATTGGGATAAGGTTTGTAAGCCGAGATAGCATTGGAAAGCCAAGTAATAGCGATATCAGTAGAGATGACACCTACTAACTGTCCGTCTTCCTTGTGGAGGGGCTTGCTATAAGAGGCAATCATCACGTGCGAGGAAAGCGTACCCTCGTTGAAGTCGTTATAGGGGTCAATCCAGCACGCTTTGTCTTGTCGGCGAGGGATGATGTACCAATTCTTCTCGTAATAGTTGTAATCACCTTCGCGGACGGTGATGATGGAATCGCCCTCTCTCAGGGAATAGACGGAGAAATTGCCATCTTCTCGAGAGAAGAAATTGGGTTCCATCGTGATGGAGCAGCCATTGACGACGGGATTGAGTTCGACCACTCGATGAGTATAACTGAACAAGGAGTCCTGCTGAAGGTTTTCTATCACCAGCCATTCCATGTTATCGGTGGCTCTCTCCACCTCGTCAAGGTAACCTGTCACACGCAAGGCTATATTGTGGAGCATGTGCGTGACATAATCCATCGCTTCTTGTTTCACCATCTGGCGTGAACGCTCGAAAAGGAATCCCAAGCTAAGCACGAACACACCTACCACAAAAAGCAGGATGCCGGAACAAAGTTTCAGCGACAATGAACGGTTGATATGGTAGAATACGCTTTTCATGAGGTTTTCTTCTTTCTCTTGGGGATTTCGAGCATCTGGTCTAACAGGTCGGTGACTGCTTTGGTGTGCACCATCATCTGATCAGACATGGTTTGGATGTCTTCCTGCGTCATGTTGGCACGTTGCTCATCCAAAGTGGCAACCTGACCATCAATTTCTTTGATCGGCAGAATCATCTTGTCGGCAATCTTATGGATGAGCGTCATCTTCATGTTGTCAGCTTCCTTCACCTGTGCATTGATGCCACTGAGTTCTTCATTGCGCGACTGGAGCGTTTCAGACAGTTGACTGATTTGCTCAATGTTGCGCACCAAGGAGGTCTGCATCGCTCCAAAGTTGTTCTGCAGGACACCAATCTCATCTTTCCGACGGGTGGAAGGGATGGGGACGGTGTATTCCCCTGCCGTGATTCGCTGTGCAGACTCAGCCAACATGTTGAGCGGAGTGAACTGACGGTTGACAAAGTACAGGCAGAAGAGGAAAATGAGCAGGATGCCCATGGCCGTAAGGACAATCATATAGACCAGCAGTCGCTTGTTGGCATAGAAGATTTCTTGCTCTGGACAAACAATGCAGGCATTCCAATGCTTGTTGTTCAGTGCCTTGTAGAGCACATAACTGTCTTTCCCAAACAATTTGACAGAATAGACACCATCTTCACCTGCCAACATCTTCTCCACCATTTCAGGCACACGCTTGTCAGGCTCGTCCTTCACCACCTCACGCACCATCCTGTGATAAAGGTAAGTGGTGTCTGGGTGAACGAGATAGGTACCTTGCACGCCCAACATCACACAATAGGAATTGGGGAATGGTTTGGTGTTGAGGATGGTGTTTGAGAGTTCCTCCACTGAGATGTCGGATGCAAGCACACCAACAAAGCGTCCCTGCTTGTCGTGAATGGGCGCGCTGCAAGTCACGATGGTCGAATTGATGGTATCGTCAGGTGCATGGGGTCTCACCCAGCAAGTGGTGTTTTCTTGTTTAGGAATAAAATACCAAGTGACAGCCAGATAAGGCACATTCCTATACTCGTTAGGTTGGATAACGGTGGGATCATGCGTCATCAGAATTTCCCCAGGCTCTGTTGTTGAACGGTAAGCATAAGTGGAGTAAAGTTCCCCCTTCTCTGGATAGTAGTTGGGCTCGAAAGAAATGGCACAACCCACAATATCAGGGTTGCTTTCAACCATCTGGTAAGCATAATCCACCATCATATCAGGATCATCCAAATGCTGTTCCACATTCCACAACATATTGTGTGTCGCCACCTCAGTCCTGTGTAGTCGGTTTTCGATGGACAGCTTTGTGCAGTCGAGCATCTGCTGTGCTTTCGACAATGACACATTCTCTATCGCATCGTGGGAAAATTTGAACATGATGAATAAGGCGGCCACAAACAAGATGGTCACCGACATCATAACCCACCAGCTGATACGAGCGGAAAGTGTCCTACGAAAGTATTGTGATATTCTATTCAATATACACTCTGTTATTTCTCAAATTCGAATAAGGTTTATATGTCTCTTGGATGCAAAGATACGTGTTTTTTCCCGACTTCAAAGAAAAATGGGCATTTTTTTTAGAAATTCATTAAAAAAAAGAATGCATAATCGGCCAAACAACCCATTATGCATTCCTTTATCAGTTCTTTTTACTTCAACTTTACTTCACTTTCAGACGAATCACGTTGGCTGAATAAGGTGCAACGGAAAGCGTCATCTTCTTGGCGATCTTGATGTCCTTCGTCTGAGGAGCCACAGGCTGAGCGTCGAAGTTGTTCTCTGCATCAATCGACTCGTTGCTGATGGTGGTCATTGGAGCCGTCGCGCCGAAGCCCTTGAACTTGCTCAGGTCGATGGTAGCCGTCTTGGCCTCAGCAGCTGCATTGATCAGCTTGATGTAGAGTTCACCCTTCTCTGTGTTCAGCACAGCTGAAGTGCCCTGATACTTGTCACCACCTTCGAACTTGGCCACATCACCATAGTAGTAGTCGCCAGCTGTGGTGCCGAACATCTGCTGTACGTAGTAGCTGCAAGTCAGGATGACCTTCTCATTGTCGAAGTAGATGAGGTCAGGGTTCCAGCTCTCATGATTCTTCTTGCAGAAGAGAGGTGCGTAGCTCGTCATGGCCACCACGTCGCCATTGCGCTCAACGCCCAACAGATAAAGACCTTCATAGAGGGCATCAGCCAGTTTCTTGTCCTTGGCTGCATACTCACCCAGATACACCTTGGTCTTGCGGTCACGTGGGTAGTTGTCATAGTTAGCCTGATTGTCGAGGAAGTAGTTGCGTGGCTCATAATAGTGTTCATCCAAGATGTCCACACCTGTCTCATCAGCAATGCGCCAGCCGTTCTCGAAGTCAGGATTGCCCTTATGAGAACCAGGACCTGCTGTGCCGACAATCACGATGTCAGGATATTTCGCGCGTACCTTATTATATATGTACTTGAAACGCTCCTCAAATTCCTTGGTGATCTTCTCCTCGTTACCAAGACCCAAATACTTCAGGTTGAATGGCTTGGGATGACCTGCTTCAGCACGTACCTTACCCCACTTGGTGTTCACATCGCCGTTAGCCCACTCGATGAGGTCAAGCGCTTCGTCCACCCACTCGTCCATCTCGCTCATAGGCACGAAGTCCTGAGCCTGAGTGCGCATGCTCCAACCGCCATTGGTACCCTGACAGTTCACGCCACAAGGAAGGATAGGAAGTGGCTCCATACCCAAGTCTTCGCAGAACTGGAAATACTCATAGTAACCCAATCCCATAGACTGGTGGTAACCCCAAGTGTTCTTCAGACCACGACGCTGTTCCTTAGGACCAACGGTAGTCTTCCAGCGGTAGGTGTCCCAGAAACCGTCACCACCACCATGCACGACGCATCCACCAGGGAAACGCATGAACTTAGGCTCCAGACCTGCCAATGCCTCAGCAAGGTCCTTACGCAGACCATGACCCTTGTAAGTGTCCTGTGGCATGAGGGAAACCATATCAATGTCAAGGTCGCCCTGAGTCAACACCAATATCTGCAGGCTGGCGTTCGTGCAGTCTTCCGATGCCGTCAGCGTAGCCTCGTACTTCTTCCAAGAGGTGTCACTCACGTTCAGCGTGGTCTCACCCAACACCGAAGGTTGAGCGCCCCAACCCTGTCCTGGCTTCACCAACACCACGCGCACCTGCTTGGCATCACCAAAGTTGCGGAAGAACACAGAGAAGTCGTACTTGGCGCCAGCCTTCACGCTGATGCCGTCGAAACCGTCGTTCTCCAAGCCGAAGCCCTTCCAACCTGCATAGTCATAGAATTCCTTCACACGCTCTGTGTGCAGACGCATGTAAGTTGGGTTGTTAGCGTTGAGCGGATTGTCCATTCTCACCTCCAGCATACCCAAAGAGTGACCAGGACGAGCCGTCTTCCAAGATGTGCCGGGTCCCCAACCATCACGTTCATTGGGGTTGTACTCGAACGAACCGTTCTCAATCAGTTCTGCATAGAGACCACCGTCAGCCGAATAGCTGATGTCCTCAAAGAAGATACCGATGAGTTCCTTACTGATTTTCTTACCTCCAGCAGGAGCCTTCACCTTCTGAGCCGAAGCAGTCAAAGGCGCTCCCAAAAATGCAGCAAGCGCAACGGCTTGCATCATGTTTCTAAATGACATAAGTTCTTAAGTTTTTGTGTTGGTTATGAAAAATTTGGTACAAAGATATGGAAAATATTTGACGGACAAAAATTTTTTACTTAAAATCACCACCTTTGGCTCTGCCGAAGGTTCTCACACTCGGAAATATTCAAATAAATTTGGTATTTCCCTCACTTAGTCGTACCTTTGCAGTCAAATTCTAACAAACATAAAACAACATAATGAAAGATTTCGTACAAGAACTCACATGGCGTGGGATGATCCACCAGATGATGCCCGGCACAGACGAACTGCTCAAGAAAGAGCAAGTGACCGCATACCTCGGCATTGACCCCACAGCCGATTCACTCCACATCGGACACCTCTGCGGCGTGATGATGCTCCGTCATTTCCAGCGTTGCGGACACAAACCCCTCGCCCTCATCGGAGGCGCCACAGGCATGATTGGCGACCCATCAGGCAAGAGCACAGAGCGCAACCTGCTCGATGAAGAGACCCTGCGTCACAATGTGGCATGCATCAAGAAGCAACTCTCCCACTTCCTCGATTTCGACAGCGATGCACCCAACCGTGCTGAACTGGTGAACAACTACGACTGGATGAAGGACTTCAAGTTCCTCGACTTCGTGCGCGACATCGGCAAGCACATCACCGTCAACTACATGATGGCCAAGGAATCCGTGCAGAAGCGCCTGAATGGTGAAGCACGTGACGGTCTGAGTTTCACAGAGTTCACCTACCAGTTGCTCCAAGGCTACGACTTCTACTACCTCAACGAACATAAGGGCTGCAAACTTCAGTTGGGCGGTGCCGATCAATGGGGAAACATCACCACAGGCTCTGAACTCATCCGCCGCATGAACGGCAATGAGTGCTTCGCCCTCACCTGCCCACTCGTCACGAAGAGCGACGGACGCAAGTTTGGCAAGACAGAAAGTGGCAATGTGTGGCTCGACCGCAACTACACCTCTCCTTACCAGTTCTATCAGTTCTGGCTCAATGTGCCAGACGAGGACGCCAAACGTTACATCAAGATCTTCACCTCATTGGAGAAGGAGGAAATCGAGGCGCTCATCGCTGAGCACGACACAGACCCAGGTCGCCGTGTGCTTCAGAAGCGTCTGGCAGAGGAAGTGACCATCATGGTTCACTCTCGCGAAGACTACGACATGGCCGTCGAAGCCTCCAACATCCTCTTTGGCAAATCCACCAAGGAAAGCCTCCTCAAGCTCGATGAGCAGACCCTGCTCGATGTCTTTGCAGGCGTGCCCCATTTCGAAGTGGAGAAGAGCCTCTTCGAGGCAGGTGTGAAACTGGCAGACTTAGTCGTTGACCACACACAGATCTTCCCCAGCAAGGGTGAGGTGAAGACCCTCGTCAAAGGTGGTGGCGTGAGCATCAACAAGGACAAGGCATCAGCCCCCGACCAGCAGCTCACCACAGCCGACCTGCTCGATGGCAAGTACCTCCTCGTGCAGCAAGGCAAGAAGAAATACAGCCTCATCATCGCAAAGTAAATCAACAAAAATATCCAAGTCAAAGACAATAAAAGGGGAGGTCGCATTGCAACCTTCCCTTCTTCTTACATTGCGTCAGACCTTCGCAAACCGCCAAACTCTCAACTCTAAACTCTCAACTCTCAACTCTCAACTAGCATCACCCTTCGCCACCTGAGCCTGGGAGGCCACCACCGCCAGTGTTGCCACCAGTGTTGCCACCGTTGCCGCCAGTGTTGTCACCACCAGATGGAGTCTCGCCGTGCTCCTCCTCCCACTCGGCCACAGCTGTGGCGATGGGCTTGAGCGTCTGCATCTTCTTGGGGTTGCCGTGC
>JAFXVS010000068.1 GCA_017534815.1 Bacteroidaceae bacterium
AGATTTGGACGTATCAACTGCACAGCGAAACAAACAACAAGCTGATTTAAATGCGGCCAATGCACATGTCGACAAAGCCAATGCTGACATGAATGTAACTTCTGCCAAGGGGGACAAACAATTGGCAGACCAAGATGTGGCGACTAAGAAGGGGGACAAAGCCAATGCTGACCAAGAATACAAGGATGCAAAAGTCAACAAGAGAGAGGAAGATGCCAATGTGAGACAGGCAGAAAAAGAAGCCGAAGATGCAAAGAAGAGAGAGGAAAAGGCAAAAGAAAAGCTCGAGCACATCGATGATAAGCATCCCGTCAAAGATTTCGCCAAAGGTGTCGCTAAACCCGTCATACTGAACGAAGAAAAAGGTGCCATTAATAACTATTCAAACAAGGATAAGCCCAAAGAAGATTACGATAAATATCTGGCTTTATTAGATGACATATAATACGAAATATACATACAATAATATAAAACCACACTGACTATGACAGACCAAGAATTTTATCAGGAAGAGTTTATCGTGCTGTTGACGATAGACGGCACGTCTTACGACGAGATTGAAGTGAAAGTGACTGATCCGAACAGAACGATTCGTGACCAGATTAACAGCATCGTGCAGGTGTTCGAACTGCCTAAGATGGACAACGGAGGCAACCCCATCCAGTACCTGTTAGGCAAACTGATGGAGGACGACGAAGAGCCTGCTATTCTGGAATTTGAAGATGAAAACGGCCGTGAAATGGCGCTGATCGACTACGACATTCAACCCATGGATCACCTACACCTCATCTCTGTGCCCATCGCTGGGTAATGCATTCTCTCAAACTTAATTTCTAAAACACAAAGACATGAATCCTGCAATCAAGAATTTTGACGAGAAAGATTTGTCAGGTCGCGATGCGCGTCTGCTTCAGGAGTGGAAAGAACTCGATGCTGTGTGCACCAAACGCAGAGCCTCCAGTCCAGACATCCGCAAGCCTTCTCTCTCCTATATCATACGCCGTAAGAACGCGACAGGACTGCCTACTGAGTATGAAATCTGGTATCGCGTGAAATCCATCATTGGTGTTGAGGACACGGAACCACCCCGTAAACCCATCTTTGGCAATCTGCACAAGATGAGTGTAGTGCTACCCAACAACTACCCATCGGCTGATGGCAACCCCGTTTTCACATTCATTACGGACATCTGGCATCCAAACATCCGCTATTCCGGTAGCTTCAAAGGACATGTTTGCCTCACCATCAAGGAGATGGGCGTATTGGCATCCATCAAGGACTTGGTGCTGCGCGTAGAGCGTTATCTGAAGTATCAGATGTATCATGCCCAAAACACCTATCCCTACCCAGAAGACCAGAGCGTGGCAGAATGGGTACGCGAGGAAGGCGAACCTAACGGTTGGGTGAAGTTCACGCAAGACACACCTGAACCAGAGGCACCCAAGCCTGTTGTGGAGACACCTGCGGAAGAGGCAAAACCCGCGAAGCCCAAGATTTCCTTGAGCATCTGATCTTTACCTCTGATTTTAATGAATCATCTTACTAATGACCCATTAACACCTATCACCAACATGAGAAGAACTGTTCTATTCATATTCACATTCTGCCTCTTCAGCCTCATTGCAATGGCCGACGAGCAGAAGAAGGTGCTTCTGAGCAATGATCAGAGCGAGCAGACAATCCAATTGGGCTACTGCAACATCTTTACAAAACTGAACGCAGATGATGAGTCTGGCACCGTGAGCATCGATTTGGAGAACCTTGATGAGTCAAAAGTCCTCATCGTTTTCGATCGTGCCTATCCAGAAAAGGTCATCAAGAAAATGTCTAAGTCGATGTCTATTGTTTATGACAAGACCTTTGGCGGCAAGGCCAAGAACCGACTCATTGACCCTTGTACCACTCCGATGGAAGGAGTGCAACTGGTCAACCCATCGGACAAAGCCCAGCTGACAGAAGTGACAGTGACCAATGGAGAAAATTCCGTGTGCCTTATCCCCATCTACATTGCCAAGCAGAAAGGGAAGAAAGTGATGTTGCTGGAGAAGCAACTTATTGAGCTGAACATCGAAGCAGACCTGAAGCCGAGCGCTGAGTATGTGGCGATGGAGGACAAGTACACGGCTCTTGAGAAGGAGATTGGTCGCCAGATATTCTGCCCTAATCCCAAGCACAAGACCTCATTGGAAAAGCAGGAAGCTCCTTATGTGAAGAAGATAGCGGACATGAAGGCTGAGATTGACCAACTCATCGCTTCGCACAATTGGAAAGAGGAAGATGGTGGATACATCCGCTATACTGCTCTAAAGAACAAACTCGACGCCATTGATTTGAGTAGTCGTGAACGCGATTGCGGACGCCATAAAGGCGGTGGTGGTGCAAGTGGTCACAGCTGTTCCTACTGCTCCTTGTCACTCCAGCAAATTTATCACAAGATGGATGATTACTACAAAAAGATCTACAGCAGCAGCGACCGCAAAGCAGCCAAAGCCAAGGTCATCAAGGAGGTGAATGCACTCTACCAGTGCTGCACAGATCCTTCCTGCAGTAAACACGCCTCTGCATGGAAGAGCGGAGGTGAGTACAAAACTAAAATCATCGAACGCTACAACCGCATTTCCAACTTATGACAATGCGCTTTTTCAAACTTATCTGCATAGGTGCGTTTGCCCTCAGTAGCGTGACTGCCTCTGCCAAAGAAGTGAAGGATACGCTCTACTCCAACTCTGGCGATCGCATCATCCTCACCTATAATGTCACCCATTCTGGCAATCAGATGAGCGTCCGCTTCACGGGTGCCCAAAAGAAACTCGGCCAAGGCAACCAGAAAAAGTACAAGAAACTAGACGAGGTTGCAGTGGTGTTCTTCGACCGCAACGGCAACTACCAGGACATGAAATTCGACGGTATGGAAACCCGAGCCTTCATGGTACCAGCCAATGTGACTTATTCCCGTTCTGGAGATGGTTACTTCCTCATCAACGACAATCCCTCTCTGCAATTCACAGTGGCACAGAACGAAGATGCCGTACTGAATCTGCCTATCTATTTGGCAAGTTACGAAGGAAAACGTCACTACAAAGTGTTCACCCAATGTGGCACACTTGCCTTGAGTAGCAAGCAGACAAAGAAAAGTGGTGGTAGCCAAGGAGGTGGTAGCCGAAGTAACGGGGGAGGTGGCGGCGATATTCATGCTGCCAATGCTGACAATATCCAAATAGAGGGCATCACCTCTGAAGAACTTGTGGATGAGGGACTTTCTCCGTCAGAAGAAGCGCTTATTCGCATCAATGGCGTGAAGTCCATGCTGGAGGAGGCTACAGAATATCCCTTCGATGAGGAACTGACACATGAAGTGTCCATGTTGCGCGAACTCCGTTTCAAGGTCACTGATGACGAGGACGTCAGCAAGCAGATAACAGAGGTGCTCGCACTCTACGACTCCAAGAAGAAAGAACTGGCTGGAGCTGCCAAAGCTGATCAGCAGGCACAAGCAGCACAGCAAGCTCAAGCAGCACAAGCCGCTCAGGCACGAAGTGACTCCATCTCGGCTGCTCAGATTCTTCAGTCAGAGGAAGACAAAAAGAATATGATGTGGATTGGAGGCGGCGTTGGTGCGCTGGTGCTTCTCTTCTTAGGTGGCAAGCAAATCATGCAAATGGTCAATCAGAATAAGCTCCAAAAGCAACAAAAGGCCATGATGGAGAATATGATGAAGATGAGCCAGCAACCAACGAATCCTATGGCAAATATACCTGGCTTAAATGGTGTGTCAGGTGTGCCTGGAGCAGACGGAATGCCAGACCTTGCCAATTTAAGTGGAGCAGCTGCAGCTGTTCCAGGCGTGAAAGAGGCTCAACAAGCCATCCAAAACGCTAAGTCAACGGCTCAACAAATGCAGCAACAGACACGTACTATGAGCAAAGAAGCAGAGGCCGCTAAACAGAAGCTGATGAGCATGAGAGCTGCCAAACAAGGACAGGTTGACCCTGCTGCAGGGCCAGCCACACCATCACAAGGGGTAAACAACTCACACTCTGTGGCGACAAAACCTCAAGCGCACTCTTCCCTCAACGATGCCATTCCTGCTAAATTCAAACGTCTGGCACCCAAACGAAAAGACACACCCAATACCTAATAACACTCTTCTCACACATTTTGACACAATGAAAAAGAAACTTTTCTTATTCTTTTTAGTTGGCATCCTATCTGCAGGCTTTAACGTAACGTCGGCAAAGGAAGTGGAAAACGCCGTCATCATCTCAGCCTTCCGCCAACATATCGAATCCATTCCCTATCTGAATGAAGCCAACATGCAGACGCTGAATGCAGAAATCAGCGAGCATGTGAAGTGCTTGCAAAACTGGTCAGACAAGGAAGCATACATCAAAGACCATGAACTTCAAGATTATCTGGATCGTCAAAAAGGCTCTCTAAAATACTATCAGAACAGTTCTTATGCCATGATTGATGACTTCCTGTTGCAATACGCAGATCAAGGCATTGAGAACGAGCAGGCCTGCCGAGATAGTCTGATGGCAATTCTCAACGATCGTACCGGTATGTGTGAAACCAACCTCAACCTATTGGAAAGAGAACTGAACAACAAAGAGGAGCAATCATTCCTCGACACCATCAACTGGACATGGGTAATTATCGTAGCAGTCCTCTTGGTCTGCATTATCTTGTTGATCTCGCTGTCAGGAAAGAAGCAGAAGGGCGTTGTTCCACAGCCTAAGCCCAATCCTTCCAATGGAGGTTCAAACGGCAACACAGCCGGTATTGTCGTACGTCGCAAGACTGCCACCATTCTCAAGAAGCAAAGTCTGGAGGATGTAATGGAGAACCCTGCCTATCTGAAAGTGGATGCTATTGACTTCTGCGAAGAATCTGCTGTCAGAAGACTCTATATCAAGAACACATGCATCATCGATTTATACAACATGTACGCAAGTGACTTGGCCAATCCCAACAATGCCAAGGAGAATGGTTGCATGGTATTGGGTCGATGGGTTCATGACACTGAGTCAGGCGAGTACTATGTATCACTTGAACATTTGGTGATGCCAGGCGACGATGCTGTCTTTAAAGAGTATGAGTTGAACTTTGGTGGAAAGATCAAGTTGAGCGTGCTGGAGCAACTGCGCCGTTTGCGCCGTGAGACCAACATGCAGTATGACCTCACCTGCTGGGTACATTCTCACCCTGGATTGTCTGTATTCTTCAGCAATTCCGACCTGAGTGTACAAATGCAGTTGAAACACCCGACTCACCCCAATTTCCTTACCGCTTTAGTGGTCGATACACTCACCCCAAAAGAAGATGTGGGCATCTTCACCTTCCGTCGCGATGGTAACATCAACTCGAAGAATGAACTGACGAAGATGTATTCACTCAAAGAATGGTATGCATGGGCACAGAAGAGTCTGAGGGAAACCGCTGCAGCACCAGAAGCACCTGCAGCGCCCGAAACACCTGCCGCACCTCAGGATTCTGCCACATCTACCCCTGAAGTGTCATCAACGGTGTCTTCCACCACGACAGCATCTGATGGAGCCAGTTATCAATATTCCAGCAACTAAAGAATAGAACAATGATAAAGAAACTATTGTTGATGGGCGCCTTGTGCGCTATGGTGCTGCAGGTGGCAGCACAAGACGTGTCGCGAATTGAGTTCTGCGACAAGAAATACGAGTATGGAATCGGACGTGACAGCATTACACTGTTCATGAAAGTGGTAGATTCTGAAGGTAAATCCTGCAAGGAACTATCACCCAGCGACTTGGAGAAATATCTGGTCATATATGAGGACAAAGCCATCATTGCACCTGATCGCCGACAGATTTCGTTCGTAAGTTCTGGACAAAGAATTCCGTCAGACTTCACCTTCTCTGTGCTAGTCGATCTGAGTATTCCAGAAGAGGGGAAAGGTCAGATTTATGAAGCGTTTGGTCAATTGGTGGAAAGTGCTCCAGACAGCAGTGTCTATCTTTCCTTCTTTGGTGATGACGTGACAACCAGTCAATTAGTGACAAAACAAAATCTGAAGAATTTTGAATCGAAATTCAAGACACACTCAGAGAATAAATATTTCTATGGAGCACTCTATGCTAAATTGGCGGAGTTCAATGCCACAGGTGCGGAAATGGAAAGCGAAGTGAGCAAGGCGGAGGATTACACCCGCAATGCTGCTATCACAACTCGTGCTCAACGCGCAAAAGACAAAAACATCCTGTTTGTCTTCACTGAGGGTAACAAACGTCCAGACGATGAAGCCATCTCATTCATTGAGGTGACAGACTATCAGTCCGACGCATCGAAGCTGGTGCCACGAGTTTATGCTTTCTATTATACAGGTGAGGGCATGGATGAGAACGTCGAATTGACCTTACAAGGCGTTTCTGCTCCCCGCGATGCCAACGGCAAAGTGTTGAGCGACCGCAAGGGTTCCTATATCCCATCTGCCGACCTCGGCAATGTTTTGGCTAACTTCCAACAGGTGGTGAAGGACGCCATGTATGACTTTGCGTTCACTTATCGTGCAACAGAAGGCAAGGCATATACAGGACGAGTATCTTATTCTGCAGAATGGAAAGGAATGGAGGCAGGAACGGGTGACTATTCCATCGGTACAGCTGAGACACCTTGGCCATTGCATGAAGAAAGTGCCGGCGACACTGTAACGAAGTTCTTGGTGGCACTACTTGTAGCCTTCCTGACCATTGTTTTCTTCTTCCTCGTGATGAAGGTGCTGGTGCCATTCTTCAAGTCGAAGAGCTTTGAATCGAAATATTATAAGAAATATGTGCCCGAAGAGAATGTGCAGCGTCGCATCTGTACCTATTGCCGTCAGAATATTGAGCCTGGACAATTGGTTGTAACGAAGTGCAAACACATCATCCATGTGAACTGCTGGCAGCAGAATGGTTACAAATGCGTGGAGTATGGTCAGAACTGCAAGGATGGTATTCAGGAGCATGTAGATTTGAAAGACATGTTCAGTGCCTCATCCATGAGAGAAAGCATGCAAGTGTTCTCTGGTATTGGTGCTGGTCTCGTCAGCTGGATTATCTTCGAACTGACGGGACGTGGTTTATTCCCATTCATCGGTGACCTCTTCGCCAAGACTTTCTTCCTGAATCAAGAACAAGCAGGCAACTTCTTCGATGACTGTTCTGGTAAGGTCTCAGCCTTCTTGACGGTAGGTCTTTTGTTAGGTTTCTTCCTCTCATTGGTGTTCCGCTTCAACGACGAATACCGCAATAAGAGTGCCTTGATCTACCTGAAGATTTTCGGTCTTTCACTGCTCACTGGTCTCATCGGCATGATTGCTATGGCCATAGGTGGCATCATCTTCTGTCTACTCCTGTCGGCAGTTGGAACCACGTATATTCCTTGGTACTGCTCATTGCCTGCCTATATCCTATTCTCTATCTGCACGGCATTGAGCCTCACCATCAAATCATCCATTCCTTTGAAGAGTGCCTTCCTTGGCGGTCTCTGCTCAGCAGTCATTGGTTTCATCGTGCTCTACTTCAGCGGCAGCATCAGCGGCAAATACGGATGGATGAACATGTTGCTCGACTTCATCATCTATGGTGGTGGACTGGGTGCCTCCCTCGTGACTGTACGTATGTTGGCTGAGAAATACTTCCTTGTCATCAAGAACGGCGTGAAGGCTGGTCAGCGTATTCCAATCCACAAGTGGATGAACGCTACAGGAGGCGGCAAGAAGGTGTCTATCGGTATGACAGGCGAATGCGAAGTGCAGATGAACTGGGAGAAGAGCAGCAAGGTGGCAAAGGAACATGTGCAACTCTATATCGATCAAGTCAAGACGTTGCCAATGGTGAAGCCACTCGCTCCAGGCGTCATCTACAATGTGCGTTCAGAACTCACTGTAGGCAAACCGATGATTCTCTCGAATGGCGATACCTTCAAGATAGGTGACACCATCTTTGAATACGAAGAACAATAACAGCCAAACAAACATATTCACCAACAAACTCATTTCCTATGGCTGAAGTGAAACTGGCTTACGAATGGGGCGACGGGGTCTATACCCTACTCTCCTGGTTCAAGAAAGAAAAAGTGAAGGATGCACGGGTGCTCGTGGCTGGTGCTGGAGCATTGGGCAACGAAGTGGTGAAGAATCTGGCGCTCTTCGGTGTGGGGCACATCTATGTGGTCGATTTCGACCAGATAGAAATCTCCAACCTGACCCGTTCTGTCCTGTTCCGCGAAGAAGATGCTTACAGCCATGCCTTCAAGGCTGACATCGTAGCCAAACGGGCGATGGAGATCAACCCACAAATCAAGGTCACCCCCATTGTGGGCAACCTCTTCTCTGAAGTTGGCTTCGGCTTATACAACTCTGTCGATGTTGTCATTGGTTGTCTCGACAGCCGCATTGCCCGTTACCAACTCAACCGTCTCTGCATGCGAGCTGGTAAGACATGGATTGACGGCAGCATAGAAAACATGACGGGTGCTGTGAGGGTTTATGCTCCAGGCAAGAGTTGTTATGAGTGTGGGCTTTCACGTGAGGAGTTTAACAATATCATGCTTCGAACAGGTTGTGCCGATGTGGTTCGTACACAAGGTAAGGCTGGTCGTATTGCCACCACACCCATCAGTGCCTCCATCGTAGGTGCTATGCAGGTGCAAGAAGCCATGAAGGTCATCCACCAAGAAGAGGGGCAAGAAACGCCATTCAAGACCTTAGAGGGTAAAATGCTACGCTACGAAGGCATGACCAATACGATGAACATCTACAAGTTTGCCTCGTGGAAAAGTAGCTGCCCAGCACATGAACGATGGGACAAAATCACGCAAGGCATAGAGCTTTCAGCCACACAAACTGTTGCACAAGTGCTAAAGAAGTTGAAGGACGCACTCAATGCAAACATGGTGGAAATCAACATGCGCAACAACAAATTCATTGACAAAATCATCTCAGACCATCCTGAGAAAGAGTTTGAGGTGATGATACCAGAGTCAAAACTCGATGCCTACATCAAACAGAATGAGGAATTGCGCAAACTTAGTTACCGCACGTTGTTCCATAAGCACTTTTACGAGAATATCGACAAGTCTTTCCCATATAAAAATCTGACGCTCCAACAGATTGGCATTCCACTTTTCGATGTTATCGAAGTGTCAACGGACAAAGGAGTATACCATGTGGAACTGACGGAGGATGCCCGTCTATATCAATAAAGATGCAAGAAAAGGTGACCTTACCACAACTGCTGCCTGCTGACATCAATGCCGAGTTGCTCTTGGCATATTACCCAGAGGGTGCCTGCAAAATATCGTTCAGTGGTTTACACAAACGTAACACCTATAACGATATTGTGGACATGGAACATTTGTCAAATGAGGCTATACACCTCACGCTTAGCCGCAATAGTCTTTACAATGCGCTCCCAGAGTACATGTTCCACCCCATCGACCGCTTTGACAACTTACCCAAATCAGAAGAGAAAGAGCGTTTCGAACAAGAACTGGAGAAACAAGCGGAAGAGATTGCCAATGCCTACAAATTCTTCGCACCCATTGACATCCTGCTGTTCCGTCTAAGATCACAAGTGAGGGAAAAGGTCGAAACCTACGCCAAGGAAAATGTTATCATACAACAAATTGTGGGAGACACCATCACACCACAGCAATACAGCAACCGTTTCATTCAGAAACTGCTGCCCTATCTTCCGCAATGCAGACTGATCCGTGGCAACAAGACATTGCTCACGCTGATGCTCAGAAAGATTTTCCTTGAAGAAGGCCTTCGCATCCGTCCGGAAACACACTCCCTTCCTCAGCATGATGAATATCCACGCTATTCAGACAGCCTTGATATGGAGGTAGGCGACGGTTTCTTGGGACGAGATTATGATGACACGGTGACAACATACAGTATTCAGTATTGGAACGAACAGGAATGTAGTGAAAACTTATTCCACCTTCTTGACGAGATAGAAGAACTCCGACTGTTTGTGCAAGATTACTTTCTGTCTGTCGAGGAAGAATTACGTTTCGACATTTCTCACGATGAAGCGCCAATGCAGCTGACAAATACAGACTCTTCTCATTATCTTAATTATAACATCAACATCTAACATCTATACCATATTATGTCAAAAAGAATTTGCTGGAAAAAGGGCATGCGCCTTACCGACGAAGTATTACTCGCTGCCGACAAATGTACAGCCGAAGCCATCAGCCAATCGCTCATGCTGGCATCTGCTGGACGTTTTGGTCTGCTGCCCTCGTTACGCCCATTCCAATTATCACTTAACATTGCCAGTGGATATGTCGAAGTGACGCATCTTGACCTATTGGCCATCACACGAGCTGGCGATGTCATAGACCTCAACTTAGCTGGAGGTATTACTGACACATCCAACACCCATATTCCACTTTCCAATGACGAGGAAGAATTGTTCTTGACCGTCAATGTGCAGTCTGAGGCGTGGAAAGATAACGAAGATGGTTATATGGAGCCCACCTATACGTTTGAGCTCGTCACTCCTCAAAGTGCCCTTTCTGAGCATGCGATGCCTATAGCCCACCTCATACACAATGGTGAATGGGAGGAGGACACTACTCGTTTCCTACCTCCAGCCCTCTATCTTTCAGGACATCACCGTTGGGATGAGTTACGTGTTCAATTAGTGGACATACTGAAAAGCATTTGCGAAAAGACAAAACCACAAGCCCAATCGCTTGTCAAGACAGCCGTCAGTATCTATTGGCCCATCGTACAGAAGGAACTGATTAAAGCCAACACTGAGCATGAGACCATGACACCTGCTACGTTGTTGGGAAGTATCCAGAACGTAGTGGGAGGTTTTGCGATAGCCTGTGAAGTGGACGAAATCCTGACATTGGAAGATGCCACCATCTTCTATAATTTCACTCAGGTTCCGTACAACTACCAGAAAGCATATCTGCGCATTAAGCAGGGCATTGGCATGTGTCGCGCCATCAACGAAAAGATTGACAAGTTCAGTCTCTTGAGCGCACCACCAAAACCAGAACCGGAGCCAGCTCCTAAACCAGAACCCAAACCAGATCCACGTCGCAGTTGGTTAGGTAAGCAAATATGAAATTCATCAGCACGCCATTGGTCTTCATCAACGATGGGTCACAAATGTTGCGTAACATTGAAGACCGTATCACCATGCTTGATAATCTGGTGGAGCTCATTGTATTCACGCCTCGTGGCAGTTTCGAGTCCGACCCTGACTTTGGCTTTGAGTATTGGAACCACGAGTTTTCCAATGTTCACTACCGTGAGTTCAACACCAACCAGAGTGGCTTAGCGATGCAGGGGGGGCTGAAAAATGAGGTGACACGCAAAGAATGCGAAGAAAGCATACGTATCAGTCTTGCCACTTACGAGCCCATGCTTAAACAGGTGACCGTATCTATACAACTCGACTCGGCTGTGGCGAAACAACGACGCAAACGACGCATCGCTTCCAAATACGAGGTGAATGTCATTGTAGAAGGAAGACTCGACGACGGACTGGGCACCATGCAACCCTATCACAAAAGCGTTGTGTTCTTGGTGGAACCCACCGTGCGGTGCAACCGATAGTTTTTCTTTTACATTCATTCTTTTTCTCTTCTCAAATCACAACAAATCTTCTTCCCATCATATATGGACGTAGAATTAGAAAAAGGTATCAACGAGGCAATGGCCGCTTTGCGCCAACTCTCGGTCGGCAACATCGACTTTTCCCAGCTTGACCCTGTGGCCAAGATGATGATTGTCACCCTTGTCTCTGAAACCAAGAAAATAAATGACTATGTGGACAGCATGGGACAAAGGCTCGTGGAGCGCTTCTGCACCGATTTCATACCCAGAAAGAAGGTGGAGGCTATGCCTGCCGTTTGTGTGCTCTGTCCTACACTCAAGAAGGGTTACGACGAGGCCATCAGCTATGTGGGGACAGATTCCTCCTTTGCCTACAAAATACCTCAGAGTAAGTCTCCATTAGACTACATCCCTATCTTCAACACAGCCATCCTACCTCATAAAAGCCTCTATCTCATTACTCCCAACAAACTGTGGAGCGAGGAAGGTACGACGCGCATTAAGATGCCCAAGACTAACCAAATATGGCTGGGTATCCGCACCCGTACTGAGGTTGATTGCCTCAAAGGGCTGTCTCTCTTCATCAAGGGCACGAACGGCATCACCCCAACGCATATATGCAGCGGCATCGATGACCATGAACTCGACTTTGCCACCATGCTGGAGATGGAAAACATTGAGATGGCGGAGCCTTTTGACGCTCAGCAGACATCTGGACAGTTCTTCTCCTTCGTGGAAAGTTGGAAAGAATGCCTTCTGGCGATACCAGGAGCCGCTCTGATTTATTTGACCGATGATATTGTGGATCGCGATCACTTCAAACATCGTGCCTACCCACGTGTCTTCCAAGAATGGTTGGATAATGCCGTTTTAGAACAGCTCGACCCCTCCACCATTTGGCTTCGCATCGACTTTCCCGATGATTACGATGTGCCTGACACTTGTCAGATCCTGCTCAACGCTATGCCTGTGACCAACATTGATGTGTGTGACCTCACCTTGACCCAGACACAGCCCATCGCCAAACTGCAGAATCAGGAGAATGCTTATTTCTTACGCATTTTGGAGACAAGCACAGATGCGCTTCAACAGGGTTTCAATTCCACCAACGACGAAATCGTGGTGCGCGATTTTGATGCAGCCTGCTACAGCAACGACGACCTCTATCGCGATGTGCGCAACTTATACAATCGCTTTATCGATGATTACTATGCTTTCATCGAATACAATGGAATCAAGGATGGTGAGGTGCTGAAACAGTTGCGCGAGACCATCAACAAACTGGGGAAGAGCGTTGGTCAGCAAAATACAAAGTACAAGTTCGATAGTGGCACTTTCGTCATGAAGAACATGAATCAATACCCACCTTCACTCTCCACCAAGGTCACTTACCTGACCACGATGGGCAAACTCGGCAATGCCCCTCAACGAGGAGACACGATGGAGAACCGCAAGCAACCTTGCCTCGAACAAAAGGTGAGCGTGCTCGTTGGTGCCACAGGTGGAGCAGATAAGGCTACAGCCGACGAGCGGTATGAACTTCTCCGATACTATGCCTTGACTGGTGACCGTCTCTATACAAAAATGGACATCGATGCCTATCTACGCAAAGAGATACTCGCTGAATTTGGCAAAGACGAATTCAAACGTATCTTCATTAAGATCAGCATCGAGGGAACTGGCAACGAAAAGAATCTGCAACGTGGTCTCTACATTGACATCGAGTTCAAAGACCGCAAGAACTATGAACAGGCATGTGCCACATCGTTCGACCGACTGATGCAACAACGCATCACAAACAAGTCGTGCATCGCCATGCCTATCATTGTCACATTAACAAACTTGGACGAATGAACACACCTTTCTCGGTGATACGACACCTCTGCACGGCATGCCTCCTTTGCTTCTTCAGCATCGGGACATTCGCACAATCCTCTGCCGACATTCAGGAATACATCCGCCTGTACAGCAAGGCTGCGCTTGACCAAGAACGTGCCTTTGGCGTTCCTGCCTCCATCACCTTGGCACAGGGCATCCTTGAGTCGGGAGCGGGCAAAAGTGGATTGACACGCAACACCAACAACCACTTCGGCATCAAAGCATTGGGTGGATGGAATGGCCCTGTGTATTACGCTTGGGATGACGAACCCAACAAGAGCAAGTTCCGTGTCTATGCCTCGGCTGCCGAATCGTTTCGCGACCACTCCGAATTTCTGAGGAAAAACAGCCGCTACCAAAGTCTCTTCTCCAAGAGCGTCTATGACTATCGCGGCTGGGCCATCGGACTGCAGAAGGCAGGATATGCGACAGCCAAGAACTATGCGGCGGCACTCATCGGATTTATCGATGCGTACCGCCTTTATGCTGTTAATGGCGGCGTGAAACTCAAGGCAGGCAAGACTGTCATTGTAACCACCACGCCATCAACGGCTTCCGGAGGTACGACAGCACGACCCGTCTTCGATGCCTCTTGTCAACAGGATGAGGAGGAAGCCTCCGAAGAGGAAGAGAGTGTGGGAAATGCCATCCGCCGTTACGTTGTCGATATCAACGACGTGCGCTGCACTATCCTCTATCCAGGCATGACACTTTCATCCATCGCCATGAAGTATGATATTCCCAAGCAGAAATTGCTGGAGTATAATGAGACCACCAGCGAAGATGATTTGAAGGAGGGCGACATTGTCTTCATCGACAAAAAGAAATCGAAATATACAGGCGCAAAAGACTTTCATCATGTAAAAGCCGACGAGACCATCTACAGCATTTCTCAAGAATACGGCATCAAGATGGAGAGTCTGATGAAGATGAACAAGTTAGATCTCTTTTCGCGTCTGAAAGAAGGTGATAAAATAAGACTGAAATAACCAGCCAAAAACCTCTAAACCCCAAACTCTAAACTCTAAACTTTTAAAAATGCTTGACATAGAACAATTTGCAGAGAGCGGTGAACTTTTTGACGGACACTACAAACTCATCCGTCCGCTCAGCACCGATGGTGCCACTGCTGACGTATGGACAGCACTGGACACCAATACGATGAGTGACATTAGTCAACTCAACGAGATTGAAGGTCTCACCGAAGACGAGATTGAAGCCTACGGACTGGTCATCGCCATTAAAATTTATCGTCCACACAATGCACTTGACATCGAAGGTGAACAGCGGTTCCGTGACGAATACATGATTGTGTTCAATTGTCACCACACCAACCTGATTCACCCCACTCACTTCTCCATCTTCCAAGGCATTCCCTATTTGGTACTGCCCTATTGCCGTTTCGGTTCCTCCGAACGTCTGATTGGTCGGGAGATAGACGAGAACGAAATCTGGAAATACATCCTCGATGTCTCCTCCGGACTTGCTTATCTGCATGCCCTCCAACCACCCATCATCCATCAGGACATCAAACCGGGAAACATCCTTATCGACGACAACAACAACTTCGCCATCACAGACTTCGGCATCAGTTCCAAGCGTGGCGGACAGCATGGCTATTACGAAGAGGAGAACAGCGGCACGATGGCTTACATGGCACCCGAACGCTTTGAAGAGGAAGTGGAGCCAGAGCCTGAAAGCGACATCTGGGCGGTCGGAGCTACCTTGTGCGAGATTCTGACAGGCAATGTGCCGTTCGGCGAAGAAGGAGGTTGGGCACAGTTGCAGGATGCCACCATTGGTATGCCTGCCCTTCCCAAGATTTCACCTGACTTGCAGAGGCTCATCTACGCTTGCCTTGCCAAGGACAAGACTCAGCGTCCCACAGCACAGCAACTCATCGAGTCTGCCAAGGCAAAGCAATACCCCATCAAGTCCAAGAAATCGCTCTACATTACCTTGATTATTATCGGCATCCTGCTCATCGGTGGTCTCTCTTTCGGCCTCACACGCTTCTTCACAGAGCCAGAGGTGGTAGTGACACCTCCTGTACAAGAGACGCCCATCAATGAACGCTACGATGCAGCCTTGCGTAACATGAACAGTGAGAACCTTGACTCCCTCAACAAAGGTCTTCTTGAGATGGAGAAGTTGGCTGGCGATGATTATGTGCCAGCCCTCTACCAGATGGCTTTCACCTACGGCTGGTACTCCGACTCCATTTCTGTCAAGCGCAAGCAGATGCTCGGCATTGAAATGGATGAGACTTATATCCCCAAGTCTGACCGCTACAGCAACAAGGCCGTGGCATTCTTCACCCGCATCATGGAATTGAACGACTCCACCTATGCCGACCTCAATGCCAATGCCACCTACCGTTTGGCTTGCTACTACGTGATGCCCAATAGCATCTACCAACCCAACTACGAGAAAGGCAAACGCTATCTCCTCCGTTCCAAAGAATGGGCCACAATCGCTGGTGACCAGACGCTCATCGAGAAGATTGACCGAGGACTGGCTACATTCGAATAACCCAAACGACAGCCTCAATAATCAATAACCTATAACCAATAACCCATAAATACTACATGAAAAGAATATCACTGGCACTTATGGCACTCATGGCCATCGCCACCACCCGTGCACAAATCGCCCATTGGGTCGTACCTCCCATCTATGATGTGATCCAAGCCACCAGTGGACAGAGCATGGTCATTGTCGATTCTGCGAACATCAGCATGCTCATGACCATCGACGGCAAGTGCATTGTCCGTTCCGACGATGTGCTGCATGCCGTAGGCGACGATATCTCCGTCACAACCAAGCAGAGCACGCCCAACATCACAGGCTACTACACGCTCAATGGTCAGTTTAAGCCACTCGAAGGTTACCGCGTGGCACATAATTACCCCAGTTATTCTGAAGGGAATCTGCTCGTCAAGCAAGGGGCAGATTATCTCTATTTAGATGTGGACGGTAGGCCTGTCGGTGCTGCCGCTCAGGCACGTCCTTTCTTCCACGGCTTCTCTGCCTGCCAGAAATATCCCAGCCTCGACAAGCGGAAAAGCCCTACATGGTGCCTCATCACCGGCGACATGCAACCCGCACAGATCCTGCTGAAAGGCAAGGAAGTGTCGGCTGGCGACATCGACTTCATCTCATCCGTCAACGGTGAAGGAAAATGCCTCGTCATCCTGAAAGGTCAACTCTACCTGTTCAGCGATTCAGACTGGTCACTCACCCCTGTATCAGGAGTGGAGAATGGTGCCCCAGCCAAGTTGGTGGGCAACATCACAGACTACATCAACGCTGACACCGAAAATGCTGTCACATTGAAAGCCAAGGGCAAGGGTGGCGATGTCAAGGTGCAACTCGATAAGCAGCTTATCCTCCAATCTGTTCAGAGCGGGAACAGCACACAGACCTTCCCCACCGTCTCAGCCTTCAATGACCCCACATCCCGTCTCTCCATCACCAAGGACAAGGGTAAGTTGGGCATCGCCTACAATGGTACAGAAGTGCTGGCTCCGCAATTTGAAAGTGTTGACCTCTGCGCCAACAACCACGCTGCCATCAACCTCAACGGCAAGAGCGGCATCATCCACATAGACCCGAAGGAGCAGTTTGAGTTTTCCTTCAATGGGGGCAACGGACTGGCTTTCCGTCATCAGACCCTGCAGACCACCCTTCGACTCGACACACCACCAAGTGTCTCGATGGAGAGTGCTACCCTGCAATCGTCTCCCGACGGCACTTGCCGTTTCGATGCCACCTCGAAGAAGGCCAAGGACACTTCTTATGGCAATGCCATCCAGTATAACTGTACGCTCACCATTCCTGAAGGACTCTCTGATGACATCACCGACGTAACTTTCCCTGTGCAGGTGGTCTATGAAGGGCTCACATCTGCCGTCATCTCCTGTCCAGCCAAGGCTTGGCACTACAAATATTTCTCCATCAACGTCCATGAGGACAAATCCATCATCAACGACGGCAATCTGACCTTCACATTCAACATCAAGGCAGAGCGTCGTGCTGGAGAGAAAGATGTGCCACATACCGTAAGTGTCCAGGCTGGCAACCGCAAGACCGACCTCACCAAGGTATCTGAGTCGCTATACCGTTGTCAAGTCTATGGACTGCAGGAAGGCACGAACACCATCACCGTGCAAGTCACAGAGACGGGCTGTCCTCCTTCCTCCTATCCCTTCGAGGTGAACTACGACAAGAATAAGGCGACGCAACAAGCCACACAGAAGCGACCAGTCAAGATTGTGAACAGGGTCAAACCGAATCCTGTGATCACTCAGCCGGCACAACCTGCGAAACCCAACAGACCACATCTGGACATTTAAGCCTTAACCTTTAACCTCTCAACTCTAAACTCTATAGATGCAAGTTACCTTATCTGCCATCACGCATCCCGGACACGAACGCACCAACAACGAAGATGCCTTCGCGTTCTGTCCTGATATTGCACATCCCCAGTGGATACACGACGCCAACACCGTTCATCAATCCCTAGGTGAATTGGGTGCCTTGTTGCTGGTGGCCGACGGCATCGGAGGGTTCAATGCGGGCGAAGTGGCATCAGGCATTGCCGCACACGCTATTGCTGACACCGTCACGGCTGAAGCTGCCACCAAGGCGGTTGCTGATGAGCACCAGGAAGCATGCTGCAAGGAACTGTTGCGTTCGGCCATCGCCAATGCTGATGAGCAAATCAACCAGCACATCCTTTCCGACTTCCACACCGTGGGGATGGGCACGACCATCGTCTTGGCGTGGATTCTCCCTCAACAGACATTCGTTGCATGGTGTGGCGACAGCCGCTGCTACCTCTACAACACCCACGACGGGCTTCGTCCCCTCACCCAAGACCATTCCTTCGTGCAGGAACTGGTGGACAAGGGAGAAATCACCCCAGAGGAGGCACTTACACACCCTGACAACAACATCATCACACGAGCTCTTGGCGATGTGGAATGTCCATCCGAGCCTGAAGTGACCTCACTTCCCACCCAGGCGGACAACACCCTCATCCTCTGCACCGACGGACTTTGCGGCTACATCACCGACCCCATCATCCAGCAGACCGTGCAGGCTCTTTATTGCGAGCCCGATAAGTGCTGCAAGGCACTTCTTCAATTAGCATTGGATGCTGGAGGCTTCGACAACATCGCCATAGGTGTGGCTCACCTCTCCGATGCCCGACCCAACTTCTTTCAAAGACTTCTAAAACTTACGAAATAATGAAAAAAGTTCTTTCACTCTTAGTTTTTAGTTTCTCTCTGCTGACTGCTTACGCCCAGACCGATGAGCAGACAGACACCGTGCCCGACATCCAGGCAGCCATCCAAGCAGCCAACGAGGGCAATATCGATGCGCAATGCTTCCTCGGCATCGTCTATTCTGTGGGACAATACGACGTGGAGCAGAACTACGCCGAAGCCATCAAATACTTCACGATGGCTGCCGAGAAGGGGGAACCCACCGCACAGTACAACCTCTCCCTCTTCTACATCGAGGGATTTGGCGTGGAACCCGACACCGTTCAGGCTCAAAAATGGTATGATCTGGCACTCCAACAACGCTCGGATTTACCACCGCTCATCGTGGAGCGTCCTGCCACCAACGACATCGACCTGACCATCAACACCAAGAAGAAAGGGAAAAGCGATAAAATCACGTCCAAGACCAAGAACAAGTTCGCCAAAGCCATCCCGACCTTCCGCACCCGTGCTGAAGCTGGCGATGCTGTTGCCCAATACAACCTTGGTGTTCTCTACTACGACGGAATCGGTACGGAACGCAACTACAAGGAGGCACTCAAGTGGTTCCGTCTGGCAGCAGCCCAAGGCGATGCCGATGCCCAGAACAATATCGGCATCATGTACTATCATGGACACGGTGTGGGCAAGAACTACAGCCAAGCCTTCCATTGGTACACGCAGGCCGCAGAACAGGGACATGTGGCTGCACAGTACAACCTCGGCATCATGTACGAGCAAGGCATAGGCACAGAAAAAGACCGCGCAAAAGCCAAACAATGGTTCAGGAGAGCCGCTGACCAAGGATACGAGCCAGCAGAACAACGCATGCAGAATCTATAAGCCACACCCCTATGATGGTGCTACAAAAACTCTTTGGCTTCGACCCCTCGAAGCACAGCGTCAAGACCGAGATCATGGCGGGTTTGACGTCCTTCCTCACGATGGCATACATCCTTGCCGTCAATCCGGACATCTTCTCGAAACTTGCGCCTCAAGGCATGGACACTCCCGCCGTGTTCACAGCCACCGTGATTGCCAGTGTCATCGGCACCTTGGTGATGGCCATCTATGCCAAGTTGCCTTTCGGACTTGCGCCTGGTATGGGCTTGAACGCCTTCTTTGTCTATACAGTCTGTCTCACGATGGGCTACACTTGGCAGTTTGCCCTCACAGCCATCCTGCTCGAAGGCATCATCTTCATCATTCTGAGTGTCACGAAAGTCCGCGCCATGATTGTCAACGCCATTCCCCGACAACTCAAAGCCTCCATCTCGGTGGGTATCGGCGTGTTCATCGCCTCGCTGGGACTGAAGAACGCCAAGCTCATCGTCCCCAACGAGGCCACCTTCATCACGCTGGGCAATCTCTCATCGGGCACAGCCCTGCTTTGCTGCATCGGCCTCATCATCACCGCTGCATTGCTCATCTATAAGGTGAAAGGCGCCATGCTCATCGGCATCCTCAGCACCACACTCATCGGCATCCCTCTCGGCGAGACAGAGTTCAACGGCATCATCGGTATGCCCCCAGACGTCTCCCCCCTGTTCATGCAGTTTGAGTGGCACAACATCCTCACCCTCGACATGCTGCTGGTAGTCATCACCTTCCTCTTCATCGACATGTTCGACACCATCGGCACCATCATTGGCGTGATGAGTTCTGCCGATATGGTGAAGCCAGACGGCAAGATTGACCACGTGAACGAAGCCCTCCTCTCCGATGCAGTCGCCACCACGCTGGGAGCCTGCGTGGGAGCCTCGACCACCACCACCTACGTGGAGTCAGCTTCAGGTGTAAGCGAAGGCGGACACACGGGGCTCACCGCCGCATCCATCGCCTTCTTCTTCATCATCTCCCTCTTCTTCGCACCGCTGTTCCTCGCCATCCCATCGGCAGCCACCAGCCCTGCCCTCATCATTGTCGGACTGATGATGTTCACCCACGTCGTTCACATCGACTTCAATTCGATGGAGGAAGGACTCCCCTGCTTCATCACCCTCTTCTCGATGGTTATGGCAAGCTCCATTTCCGACGGCATCCTCTTGGGCATCATCTCCTACGTGCTGCTCAATGCCGTTGCCCGCAGATGGGAGAACCTCAACTGGACCATCGTCATCCTGGCCATCATCTTCGTCATCAGATACGCGCTCCTATAAACTGACACACAATCATTCTTAACGTTGACACACAATGGGAGTTCAACAACAGGAAATCTATGACGCCCGCACCTTAGGACCTGTCAAGTTCACAGTACTGGGCATCCAGCACCTCTTCGCCATGTTTGGCGCCACCATCCTTGTGCCCGCCATCACAGGACTGAACGTGTCAGCCACCCTGCTCTTTGCTGGTATCGGCACATTGCTCTTCCATTTCATCTCGAAGATGAAGGTGCCCGCCTTCCTTGGCAGTTCCTTCGCCTTCATCGGCGGCTATCTGTCCATCAAGGGACTGGGTATGGAGAGAGGACTGCCCGAGTATCTTTCGCTCGACTACGCCTGCATCGGCGTGGCATGTGCCGGTCTCTGCTACTTCGTCATGGCGGCACTCATCAAGTGGTTCGGCTCAGAACGTGTCCTTAAATATTTTCCACCTGTCGTTACAGGTCCCATGGTCATCTCCATCGGTCTGTGCCTCTCTGGCTCTGCCATCACCAGCGCCAGCGAGGACTGGCTCATATCCTTGACAGCCATCATCGTTGTCATTGTGAGCAACATGTGGGGACGGGGCATCTTGCGCATCATACCCATCCTGCTGGGTGTGGCGGTGTCGTTCGGATTGGCCGCATGCATGGGGAAGGTCGATTTCTCCGCATTGGACGAGGCTGCATGGGTAGGTCTTCCTGTGGCACGTCAGAACACCATCTTGGCTGTGTTCGACCATCCTGACTACGCGCTCATCACCTCCAGCATCATTGCCATCATGCCCATCGCCTTTGCCACCATCATGGAACACATCGGCGACATGTGCGCCATCTCTGGCACCGTGGGAAAATTCTTTCTGACAGATCCAGGCTTGCACCGCACCTTGACGGGTGACGGCGTGGCCACCACCCTTGCCTCCCTCTTCGGTGCACCAGCCAACACCACCTATGGAGAGAACACGGGTGTGCTGAACATCACCAAGGTGTTTGACCCACGTGTCATCCGCCTCGCAGCCATCTTCGCCATTCTCCTGAGTTTCTGTCCCAAGTTCGCCGTCCTCATCGGCCTGATGCCCGCAGCCACCATCGGGGGAGTGTCGCTCATCCTCTACGGCATGATTTCCGCTGTCGGTATCCGCAACATCGTCGAGGCAAGCATTGACTTTATGCAGATGCGCAACATCATCATTGCCGCCCTCATCCTTGTCATCGCCATCGGTGTCAAGTACGGCGCCAACGACTCCGTAGCCATCGGCTCCATCAACTTCTCAGGACTGGCATTGGCAGCCATCATCGGCATCCTCCTGAATGCTATTCTGCCCAACAGAATAGACATTGACATAGAACAATACACTAATTAATAATTATGAGAAAAATTACGCTTTTCGCGATGTTGCTCATCGTCACCATCTGTGCCAACGCACAAAACATTCAATTCCACTACGACTTCGGTCGCCACATCTATTCCAATGAAGAGGCTGGCCGTCAGAAAATCACCGTCACCATCGAGCAGTTCAAAGCCGACCAATGGGGTTCCTGGTTCTACTTCGTGGACATCGACATCAACCGCCGATTCACCGAAAGTGCCTACACCGAAATTTCGCGCGAGTTCAACCTCGGCAAGCAGAGTCCTTTCGCCGCCCACATCGAGTACGACGGAGGTCTCAACCGCTCCCGCAGCTTCCAGCATGCAGCCCTCATCGGTCCCGCCTGGAACGGACACAGCGCCGACTTCTCCAAGACCTACTCCGTTCAGCTCATGTACAAGCAGTACTTCAAGAGCTACGCAGACACCCGTTCCTACGCCAGCTTCCAGCTCACCGGCGTGTGGGGCATCACCTTTGCCAACAAGGCCTGCACCTTCTCAGGATTCGCTGACCTCTGGCGCGGCGAGAAAGCCAACCGGCACGGCCAGCTCGTCTTCCTCACCGAACCCCAGTTCTGGTACAACCTCAACACCCTCAACGGGATGGAGAACGTCAACCTGAGCGTCGGCACCGAAGTTGAAATCAGCAACAACTTCATCTTCAACACCTACAACAACAAGAACTTCTTCGTCAATCCGACATTAGCCCTCAAATGGACGTTCTAACGCCCAGCCATAAAACAATCCTCACATCAACATACAAGAACCCGTGCAGCATTCGTTGCACGGGTTCTTTGTTTCTTGAGCGATGGTTGAGGTGTCTGCAATAACCCCGCGTTATTGGGAAATAAGCGTGCCTTATTGGGAAATAACCCTGCGTTATGGAGCGGCAAATCCTGAGAAAATTTCAATGAAAGTGACACGAGTGACAGTGACAAAATGACAATAGGCACTGTCTTCCGATGTGCGGGAAGTAGGTAATATAAGAATATTATTATATTAATATAATAATAAAATTCTACTCCACCATTTTGGAGGTCGGGAACGACCTTATTGTCACTTTGTCATTTGTCACTTGTCACTTTTCGCGCAAGTTTTGGGGGGCAAAAAGGGGCTATTTGGCCACCATTTTGGCTACTCATTCATCTTTTCTAAGATGCTGCATGCGCCTTCCATGGTGGTGACGCCCTTGATGAGGAGGGATTTGCGTTCACCGTCGCGGAGGGTGCAACCTCGTCCGCGGGAGGCGACGTAGTTGAGGACTTTCTCGAAGGCACGGCTCTGGAAGTAGGCATCTTCGAGGACGAAATAAAGAATCATGCGACCCTGCTTGAGGACAACCTTCTCGATGCCGAGACGTTGGGCTGCCCACTTGATGGGCATGACGGTGAGAAGGGATTCGCCAACAGGAGGTATCTCTCCGAAGCGGTCGATGAGACGCCGCTTGTAGTCTTCCAGTTGTTGGGGACGGGTGAGGGAGTCGAGTTCTCGATAGAGGCTCATGCGCTCGCCGCTGCTGGGCACATACTCTTCGGGGAAGAAGGCTTGGATATCGCTCTCGATGTTGGTTTCGGTCACGAAGTGCTCGCCACTCAGTTTTCCCTCTTCGTCCTTGTCTTCGTCAGCAAAGAGGTCTGTGAATTCGTTCTCCTTGAGTTCAGCGACAGCTTCGTTCAGAATTTTCTGGTAGGTTTCGTAGCCGAGGTCGGTGATGAAACCACTCTGTTCTGCACCCAGCATGTTGCCGGCACCACGAATGTCAAGATCTTGCATGGCGATATGGATGCCGCTGCCGAGGTCGCTGAAGTTCTCAACGGCTTGCAGACGGCGACGGGTCACATCGCTGAGGGCTGCGAGTGGAGGAGCGATGAGGTAGCAGAATGCTTTGCGGTTACTGCGTCCCACACGTCCTCGCATCTGGTGGATGTCGGAGAGTCCGTAGTTTTGGGCGCTGTTGATGATGATGGTGTTGGCGTTGGGCACGTCGATGCCGTTCTCGACAATGGTGGTGGAGAGCATCACGTCGTAGTCGTAGTTCATGAAGTCGAGAATAATCTTCTCCAGCTCCTGTGGGTTCATCTGTCCATGACCGACACACACACGGGCATCTGGCACATACTTATGAATCATCTCCTCCAGCTCGTGCAGATTGCTGATTTTGTTGTTGACGATGAACACCTGTCCGTTACGGCTCATCTCGAAGTTGATGGCCTCGGCAAAGATTTCGGGCGAGAACGTGTGTATCTCGGTCTGGATGGGGTATCGGTTGGGTGGCGGAGTCTGGATGATGGACAGGTCTCTGGCGCCCAGCAGGGAGAACTGGAGGGTACGAGGAATGGGCGTGGCGGTCATGGTGAGCGTATCGACATTCACCTTCATGCTGCGCAGTTTCTCCTTCGTTGATACGCCAAACTTCTGTTCCTCGTCGATGATAAGCAAGCCCAAGTCCTTGAACTGGACTTGCTTGCCAATAAGTTTATGGGTACCGATAAGGATGTCCACCTTTCCTGCCTTCAGGTCGTCAAGCACTTCTTTGGTGTCTTTGGCAGAACGGGCACGGGTGAGGTATTCCACTCTGACGGGGAACTCCTTGAGTCGTGAAGAGAAGGTTTGGAAATGCTGATAGGCCAGTACGGTCGTCGGCACCATCACCGCCACTTGCTTGCCGTCGGTGGCAGCCTTGAACGCAGCGCGTATCGCCACTTCCGTCTTGCCAAAGCCCACATCGCCACAAACAAGCCTGTCCATCGGACGAGGTTTCTCCATGTCTGCCTTCACGTCTTGGGTAGCTTTCAACTGGTCGGGCGTATCTTCATAAGTGAAGCTGGCCTCCAGCTCATGTTGCATGTAACTATCCTTGCTGTAGGCAAATCCTTTCTCTTTCAGTCGGGAGGCATAAAGCAGGATGAGGTCGCGCGCAATGTCCTTCACTTTCGTCTTCACCCGTTCCTTCATGCGTTCCCACGCACCACCACCAATCTTGTTCAATCGTGGTGGTTCTCCTTCCTTGCCTTTGTATTTCGACACCTTATGCAGCGAGTGGATGGACACATAGACCGTGTCTTCGTTCTGGTAGGTGATCTTGATCATCTCCTGCATCACATCGCCTTGTGGCACACGCACAAGACCTCCAAAACGTCCCACACCATGATCGATATGCACCACGTAGTCGCCAATCTCAAACTGCTGAATCTCCTTGAGCGTCAACGCCACCTTGCCACGATGTGCCTTCTCGCTCTTGAGGTTGTATTTGTGGAAACGGTCGAAGAGTTGATGATCGGTGAAGAAGCAGAGTTTCAGCGTGTGGTCGATGAAACCCTCGTGGATGGCTTTGTTGACAGGAGTGAAGTGAATCTTGTCGACCTCCGTCTGTGCTTGCTCCTCAAAGATATTCTGCAAACGGGCAATCTGCTTCTCGCTGTCGGAGAAGATGTAAATCTTGTAACCCTCATCCATCAGTCGGCGGAACTTCTGACTGACCAAATCGAAGTTCTTGTGGAACAAGGGTTGGGGAGAAGTGCTGAAGTGTATCGATTTTTCGTCGCTCGACACTCCCTGAGTCAGTTCCAAATGTCTGAACTGTACAATTTGTTGCTTGAACGTCTCCTCGTCGATGATGAATTGGGCTGCCAATGTCTCTGCGTTCGTCTCTGCTTCGAATTGCGCTTGACTCGAAAACCCTTCCTCATGTATCTGTGCAATCTTGTCACATATATATACAAGGCTCTGCGTCACCACAAGTGTATCCTTCGGTAAGAACTCTAGAAACGAAATGTACTCAGTTCCATCATTTTTCATCTCAGGCACAATCGTCATCATCTCCACCTTTCCTTGACTCAACTGGCTCTGCACGTCGAACGAACGGATGCTATCGACCTCATCGCCAAAGAAGTCAATGCGGTAAGGCATATCCGACGAGAACGAATACACGTCCACAATGCTTCCTCTGATGGCAAACTGACCTGGTTCATAGACATAATCCGTCCGCTCAAACCCCAAGTCAAAGATACTTTTCTCCAACTCATTGATGTCGAACAGGTCACCCACCTTCACAGCTAACGTGTTCTCATCCAGTTTTTTCTTCGACACCACACGCTCAGCCAAAGCATCGGGGTAAGTGACCACTATCAAATCCTTTGCCTCTGCCACCTTAGTCAGAACCTCCGTCCTCAAAATCTCATTTCCTGCATCCTTCTGGTTGTATTTGATGGCTCTTTTGTAGGAGGAGGGGAAGAAGAGCACACGCTGATCACCCATCATCTGCGTCAGGTCGTGATAGACATAACCCGAATCGTCCAAATCATTCATCACCACCAGCATGTTGGGATAGTTCCCTCGCCCACTCATCATACCTGCCAATAGTAAAGCAGCCGACGAACCGCTAAGTCCGTCAGCTCTTACTTTTTTCACGTTGCCATTTCTAATACGCTTGGCAAGTTCCTTAGCCTGCTCTGAGGAGGCTAAGTCCAATACAACCTTACTTGTTTCCAATCAACATCAAACGTTTTTACGCTACGCCCATCGCCATCTGTGGCTCATACATTCTTGCAAAGAGCTGGAGGAAAAACAGGGTGTCTTTCGACGGACGAACGATTTTATTCTTCAGTTCGATGATTCTGGATGTCTTGTTTTCAAAAGGAGTAGAATCTCTCATAGGCAGTTGCTTTTACATTTCCTCTTTCTACTAACAATAACGAACCAGAAATGAGTTTATTATATGATGAGGAACTTTTATTTTTATGCGGGTAGATTTCCTGTTTTGTCGAGCTCCACTTGTGCCATGATTCTCTTCTTGCACATCTGATGCATCTTGACGCAGAAGAAGATGAGCAGGGCGATGATGGGCAGCACAAGGTATTCGTTGATGCCGACGTTCATCACAATAGCGTCGTAGATACCGTGCGCCAAGAAGGGCACGAAGAAGATGCTAATCCAGTTGAGGAACGAACGCTTCACGAAACGATATTGTGAGTAGTAATAGCCCATGAGCACGGCGAAAGCATAGTGGCCAGGCACAGAGAAGATGGCGCGCATCACACCGACAGATGCCCAATCACCATCGCCAACCACATAGCCGATGTTCTCGATAGTGGCAAATCCCAAACCTATGCACACGGAATAGACGATGCCGTCGAAATGTTCATCGAAATAAGGATTTTTTCTCAACACCAACCACAGCGCCAGAAGTTTGAATCCTTCTTCGGGTAAAGCTGCCACCATGAAGGCGTCGGCACAATGACTGATGAAGGACTGCGCCTCGCCTCCATTGCCAAAGAGGACATCGCTGATGAAGGTCTCGGTGAAGATGATAGGGATGACTATCAGGGCGCCCAGAAGGAGGGCTAGCACAATCTTTCCGGTTGGTTCGGGCTTAGCATCTTTCTTGAGAATGTAAACCAGAAGCAAGACGGCAGGCAATACTGCAATTGCCAATGCAATAAAGAATGATAACATGTTTTAATTGGATAAAATGAATAAATAGTCGTTTTGATGTTGCAAAGGTACGATTATTTTTCTTACCTTTGCACACAAAGTAGGATAGAAATGATAGATTCGAGCATATTGCAAGGCAAGAAGGCTGCGTTTTTTACGTTGGGATGCAAACTCAACTTCGCGGAAACGAGCACGGTGGCACAGGAATTGATGCGCTGTGGAGTGACTAAGGCGGCGAAGGGTGAGGTGGCTGATCTGGTGGTGGTGAACACATGCAGCGTAACGGAGGTGGCCGACCACAAATGCCGGCAGGCGATTCACCGATTGGTGAAGGCGCATCCAGGGGCGTTTGTGGTGGTGACTGGCTGTTATGCGCAACTGAAACCGCAGGAGATCATTGAGACGGACGGGGTGGCTCTGGTGCTGGGAAATGAGCAGAAGGCAAGCATCATCCCAATGATCATGGAGGGGATGACGGGTGCCCATACGGTGAGGACGGCGGACATCAAGACCTTTGCGCCGAGTTGTTCGCGAGGCGATCGAACCCGTTATTTTCTGAAAGTGCAGGACGGCTGCAATTATTATTGCACCTATTGCACCATTCCGATGGCGCGTGGTCGGAGTCGGAACGGCAGCATCCAGTCGATGGTGGAGCAGGCACGTCAGGTGGCGTCGGATGGCGGCAAGGAGATTGTTATCACAGGGGTGAACATCGGCGATTTCGGACATTCCACAGGCGAGACGTTTTTCGACTTGGTGAAGGCGCTCGACGAGGTGGAGGGCATCGAGCGCTACCGCATCTCCAGCATCGAACCCAACTTGCTGACGGACGAAATCATTGAGTTTTGTGCCCAGTCGAGAGCCTTCATGCCTCACTTCCACATTCCTTTGCAGAGCGGATGCGACGAAGTGCTGAAATTGATGCACAGGAAGTACGACACAGCCCTCTTCCGCCATAAGATAGAGAAGATTCGTGCCGTGATGCCTGATGCTTTCGTGGGGGTGGATGTGATAGTTGGCACACGTGGCGAGACTGCCGAGTATTTCGAGAAGGCGTATGCGTTCATGGAGAGCGTCGATGTGTCGCAATATCATGTCTTTTCCTACTCTGAACGTGCTGGCACCAAAGCCCTCGAGATTCCTCATGTAGTAACACCTCAGGAGAAACACGAGCGCAGTCAACGGGTTCTGGCTCTCTCGACACAGAAAACTCATGACTTCTATGCTCGCTTCATCGGCACCACACGTCCTGTCCTCCTCGAACACGCCTCACCTCGAAAAACTTTCATGAATGGTTTTACTGACAACTACATCCGTGTGGAATTGCCCAATATGCCCGACAAAGACAACCAGGTCATGCAGGTGAAACTCGGCGATTTCAACAAGGAAGGGGATGCGCTGTGTGGGGAGATGGTCAATGTAGAATGTGAAATGTAAGATGTAAGATGAAGAAACTCGCAATCGTCATATTGAACTGGAATGGTGCTGAGATGATGCGCCAGTACTTGCCATCGGTGTTGAGGTGCAGCACGGGTGATGTCATCGTCGCGGACAATGCTTCGACAGATGGTAGCTTGGAGATGCTCCAGAAGGAGTTTCCGAAGGTGCCAGTGGTGGTGCTTGAGAAGAATTTCGGTTTTGCGGAGGGTTATAACAGAGCCTTGGCACAGTTGCCCGACTACGAATACTATCTACTGCTCAATTCCGATGTGGAAATCAGGGATAAAGAATGGGATGCACCGATGATTCGCTACATGGACGAGCATCCCGAATGTGCGGCATGTCAGCCAAAACTGCTAGCTCTCATTCCCCCAGAAACGCACAACACTAACCCCTCAACGCTCAATTATTTTGAGTATGCAGGTGCTGCAGGAGGTTACCTTGACAAGTATGGCTACCCCTTCTGCCGAGGTCGGGTGATGAACACGATTGAGAAGGATGAGGGACAATATGACGAGACGGTGCCCTTGCTTTGGGGAACAGGTGCAGCGCTGATGGTTCGTGCCACCGACTGGCAGGCGAGTGGGGGACTCGACAACCGGTTCTTTGCCCACATGGAGGAGATTGACCTCTGCTGGCGACTGCGCACGATGGGCAGAAACATCGTCTGCATCGCCCAAAGCAAAGCCTATCATTTAGGCGGTGCAACGCTCCATCAGGGGAATCCCCGCAAGACGTTCCTCAATTTCCGTAACAACCTCCTGATGCTCTACAAGAATCTGCCTGACCGGGAATTCAAGAGTGTCATGTGCGTCCGTTGCTTGTTCGACTACCTTGCGGCTTTCCAGTTCCTCCTCAAAGGCGACCTCAAAAACTTCTCCGCCGTTTTCAAGGCACGTCGCGCTTTCCATAAACTCCGTCCAGACTTCGACAAAGACCGTCGCTATATCCAGCAAATCCGTCAAAATGAAGGTGTGCCCGAACGCACCAACTTCTCCCTCCTCTGGCAATATTATGTCAAAGGACACAAGACCTTCAAGGAGTTGATGACCGCTTAGATCAACAGCATGAGATAAAACGAAAGTTCTGCGAGCAAACAAACGGCACCGCAGCAGTCACCCGTGTACCCATGTAACTTTCTTCCAATGAAGAAGAAGAGGAAGGTGACGGTGACAATGGGTGCCAGGACGGCAAGCCACCACGTCACGTCAGTAAGAAGCATCAGCGGTAAGGAGGGCAACAGGCCCTGAAGGGCAAGACCGATCGTGCCCCACACACTGATGGGACGATAGATGGTCTTGTTCTTCGCATCCTCCTCACGCCGTGCATAGGGCATGAAGTTGACGATCTGGGCGGAGAACATTTTCGCCAATGGGTCAGCAGCAAAGATAGAAAGGACTGCGGTCATTGGTTTCAAGGACATCAGGACGCCACACAAGAGGGCAAAGTAGAAGATGAGGGCAATGACGCCGTATGTGCCGATGTGGGAATCCTTCATGACAGTGAGGATGCGCTGACGGTCAGAGCCTCCTCCGAAACCATCAAAGAAGTCAGCAAGCCCATCCTCATGGAGAGCACCTGTGAGGAACAGACGAACCACAATAGCGAGGATGACTGCGACGGGGAATGGGAATAGGTGACAAGCACCAAAGAGCGTCGCTGCCATGATGCCTCCCGTCAGCCAACCCGTCAGCGGCCAATGTTCTACAACAGTGGCGTAGGCTTCCTTGGGCGGCTGATGAATGCGCCAGAAAGGAATTCGAGTAAAGAAGATGAAAGCAGCCAAGAGTGAATTAAAGAGTTTCATAAAGCAATACAATCGCCCAGCGCGTGGGTTGGTTAAAAATATTTGGTGATGTTTGCATGGTCAAAATTATTCATTTCGTTCATCATTCGGACAGCAGAGTCAACAAGAGGAAAAGCACAGAGCGCACCCGTTCCTTCACCCAGCCTCATGCCCAAGGAAAGGAGAGGTTCGGCACCCAGCGCGTCAAGCATCCGACGGTGACCACTCTCGTCACCACAATGACCGAAGATCATATATGCCTGCGCTTCAGGATAGAGTCGGCAGGCAGCCAAAGCACAAGCCGTCATGATGAAACCATCGACGAGGATGAGCATCTTCTGTTCGGCAGCACGAAGCATCGCGCCAATCGCTGCCACCATCTCAAAACCACCAAAGTAACGAATGATGTCGGTTGTTAGTTGAGAGTTGAGGGGCGAGAGTTGAGAGTTTTTGGGGGGCTGTTGCTCTAAGAAATGCTCGAGGGCTTGACGGAGGACATCACGTTTGTGACTGATGCCAGCGGAGTTAAGTCCCGCTCCAGCTCCGATGCACTCATCCAAAGGAATGTGACAGAAAAGACTCATCCAAATGGAAGAGGGTGAGGTGTTGGCAATGCCCATCTCGCCGATGCAAAGGATGCGGCAACCTTCAGCGTGGCATTCATTCACTAAATCGACACCCACATGAATGGTGCGGTCAAACTCGTCTTGGGTCATAGCAGGCTCATACAGAAAATTTCGAGTGCCCGGAGCAATCTTTCGATCGATGATTCCTGCGACCTGAGAAAGATCATAATCCACACCCACATCGACGATGCGGAGGTCGAAACCATGCTGACGGCAGAACATATTGACGCCACCCCCACCCTTGGTGAAGTTCACCATCTGCTGCCAAGTCACCTCACGCGGCGAGACACTGACGCCCTCATGTTCGATGCCGTGATCACCACCCAACAACAGATGACAAGGATGCTCCAACGAAGGAGTGAGCGTCTGTTGAACAAGACAGATCTGCATGGCAAGGGTTTCGAGACGTCCCAACGAGCCCTTGGGCTTGTTGAGGTTATCAATCTTATCTTGGATGATGGGGCGCAACGCCTCATCAGGAGAAGTTATATGGAATGTTTGCATAAGATTTACAGAACTTATCTGATTTTCACTGGAATACCGCTGACCATCAAAATGACCTCATCAGCTTGCTGAGCCACATATTGATTCATCCACCCTTGCAGGTCGGTGAATTGACGTTGTACGGCATTGTCACTCACACCGCCAGAGCCAATCTCGTTGGTCACGAAGATGAAGGTGGCATCCTGGGTCGTGAAACGGTCGAACTCGCCTTTCAGGGCATCAAGGGCTTTATCCACATCTTGTAATTCAAAAAAGAAGTTGGTGCACCAAAGGGTGATGCAATCGATGACAGCCACCCGACCTGTGATATCATGACGACTCAGGAATTTCTCTTCCTCGATGTTGTCCCATTCAGCTCCCCGTCGTTCTTGGTGCTTGATGACACGCTGACGGAACTCATCGTCCCAGACATGGGCTGTCGCCACATAGACAGGATTGGGAGTGAGGGAAAGGGCAAGACGTTCTGCATATTGACTTTTGCCTGAGCGTTGGCCGCCAGTGATGAGGATGATTTTCTTCATATATGGATAGGAGTTTGGATTTATTGATAGAGGAGATATAGGCCAAGACCAACAAGATAGAACAAGAGAGGCACCAAAATTGCCACGCACTCTACCCTGCGGTTGATGCGGATAGCTGTCTGCATATCATTGGTGGTCAGGACACGATCGTTTTCGCCAATGAAAGGTTTGTCGAAGAGTTGTCCGAAGTAGGTATGAGGGCCACCAAAACGACAGTTGAGGATGCCTGCAAAGGCTGCTTCTGGATAGCCACTATTAGGGGAAGCATGCTTGGAGCCGTATTTGGCAACAAATTTCAGCAGGGAGAACCTGCCTGAAACTAACACCATCAAGAAGGCGGTGAGGCGGGCTGGAATGAAATTTGCCACATCATCGAGACGAGCTGCAAAGCATCCAAAGTCCCTATAGCGGGCGGTCTTATATCCAATCATGGAGTCAAGCGTATTCACCATCTTATAGGCCAACATACCCGGTACCCCACCGATGGCCAACCAAAAGAGGGGGGCAATCACTCCATCGCTGAGGTTTTCTGAAAGGGTTTCGAGGGCTGCCGTTCGAATCTCCTGAGCAGAGAGTTCGGAGGTGTCGCGTCCCACGATACGAGCCACCTGCTTGCGTCCCTCTTCCAATGAGCGGTCAACAGCAAGGAACGTCTGGCGCACCTCCCGAATGAGGGTCGTACCAGCCAGACACCAGAAGATGACAAGGGAATGAAAGGTCACAAACAAAACGAGCACAACTGGGTCTTCAGAAACGGCAAGCAGCAAAATCAAATCTATCATGCATGCAAGGAAAAAAACAAAAGACACCAAGAAGATGGTGAGCATAGCCCCTTTCAGTTTGCGGTGCTTACCCTGATTGAACCGCTTTTCTCCCCATGCAATCATCTTGCCGAAGCCCACAACGGGGTGTGGCATCCACAGAGGGTCGCCCAACCACAAATCGAGCGCCCAACCAATCAGTAGCGGCAGAAGAAGCATGATGCCGACCAGCATATAAATGGGGAATGTGTACATCAATGCATTCATGGGCGACAAAGATATTGTTTAATGGCATCCACCAACGCATCATTCTCTTCTGGCGACTGCGTGGCGATACGGAAATGATGAGGGGTGAGTCCTCGGAAATTGGAAGCATCACGGATGAGGATGCCATGCTGTCGAGCCAGATCCTCTTTGAGTTCTGCGGCTGTATGAGGATGGATGGTGCAGAGGAAGAAGTTGGTTTGGGTGTCGAAGACAGTGATGCCCTCCAGCACATTCAGTTTTTCTTGAAGGCGGTGGGTCTCGTTCAGATAGGCAGCAAGGTTAGGAATGATACGAACACGATTAGCCAACAACCATTTGCCCGCCTCCACAGCAAGAGCATTGACCGCCCAAGGACGATACGGCTGTCGCAAGAAACGGATAATACCTGCCGAAGCCGTAATGTATCCAATCCGCAGTCCAGGCACCCCATACTGCTTGGTCATGGAATGAATCTGGATGATGTTATTGGGACACAGCATATCGGCAGGGCCAGGCATGCGACACATCGTATAATCCTCATAAGATTGATCCACCACCAGAAACTCATGTGCTGCCGATGCTTCAATGACCACATCCTCCTGCACGACCCTACCTGTCGGGTTGTTCGGATTACAGAGCCAACAAAGGGCTGCATCAGGACGCTCTTCATAGCCATACATGCGACACGCCTCTTCATATTCTGAGAACGTGGGCTGATAGACATAAAAGGTCCTTCTGTCACGAAACGCCTGAGCAATCAAATAGATGGCATCCGTCGCTCCACTGGTCACCAACACCTCATCTGCATCAATACCATATTCATGAGCAATCATCGCTTCCAACGAATGGGGCGAGGGTTCTGGATAAGAGCGGATAACATTCATGTGACGACACAGATGCGCCTCCAACTCAGAAAGGTTGGCGTGGGCATAGATGTTCGAACTGAAGTTCATGCGGATGCCCTCATAGCTGTATATGTCGTCACCATGTCCGTCAATCATTGCCTTGTAAGATTTGGTAAAATAAGTCCATATTCAGATACTGTCGCACATGGTCTGCCAATAGGTCGTATTGCTGGTCCTTGAAAGCGTGATAGTCGAACGTCTGGTCGTCCTCCTTGAGTTTCTCGGCAAAAGGAGCAAGCAGGTGGTCGATGATAGGAGCATTATCAAGGATGCCATGAATGTAAGTGCCCATGCAGCGATCAGTCTCGACAATAGCTGTTTGGGCAGTACTGACACCTTGATGGATTTCATACCCCTGACAGTCATGACCTTCAAATTGGAATGTCACCTGTCGCGTGGTCTTCTCCGCCGTGATGGTCGTAGTGACAGGCAACAATCCCAGTCCCGGTAGACGTTCCACCTCTCCCTCTATATGCAGCGGGTCGCACACTTCCGTGCCCATCATCTGAAAACCGCCACAGATGCCCAAGACGGTAGTTCCCTCCCGATGCGCACGGATGATGGCCTGTGCCACCCCGTTGCGACGCAGTTCGTAGAGGTCACTGAGGGTTGATTTCGAACCAGGCAGGATGATGATGTCACTCTTCTGCAAATCATCAATGTTATTCGTATAAAAGAGATGCACACGGGGGTCTCGTTCCAAAACATCGAAATCGGTGAAGTTGGAGAGATGCCGCAAGAGCACCACCGCCACATTCACCCGTCCCTGTTCGGCTGTGAAAGACTTCATCGCCAAATCCACGCTGTCCTCTTCCTCGATGTGGATACCATGATAGTAAGGAACCACACCCAAGACTGGCACGCCACAAAGGTCTTCCAGCATCCGCCTCCCCTCTTCGAAGAGCCTCAGATCACCACGAAATTTATTGATGATGATGCCCTTGATGCGTTTTCTGTCCTCAGGAGTCTGCAAGCCGATGCTGCCATACACCGATGCAAAGACCCCTCCCCTGTCAATATCACCCACCAATATCACATCCGCGTCAGCATGACGAGCCATCGGCATATTCACCAAATCGCTCTCTCGTAGATTGATCTCAGAAATGCTGCCTGCCCCCTCCATCACAATTGGATTATACTGCCGATTTAGACGGTCGAAGGCAGCACACACCTCACGTCTCAGTTCTTCCCTACCCTCCTTGCGGAAATAGTCATACGCATCCCTATTCCCTATTGGCACCCCATTCAGCACCACCTGACTGGTATGGTCGCTCTGAGGCTTCAGCAACAGCGGGTTCATGTCCGTGTGACACGGAATGCCTGCCGCCTCTGCCTGCACAGCCTGCGCCCGTCCAATCTCCAAACCTTCAGGCGTGGCGAATGAGTTCAGCGCCATATTTTGCGCCTTGAACGGAGCGGGGTGATAGCCATCCTGCACAAAGATACGACACAACGCCGTAGCAAGGATGCTCTTGCCAACGTCGCTGCCTGTACCAGCCAACATGATGGGGTGAAGTCGTTTCATATAATATTATATATATGTGTGTAACTGGCCAACACATTTCCGCACTTGAACACGGGGGTTGGTACGGGTTCGCCTTTGGCGTCATAGACCTGCACGACGGAGGGGGGAGTCGCGTCGAGGAACTGAGTGTAGTGAAACTCATGACCCCGGTATTCTTTCCCGTCGAGGATGAACCGCCGATAGCCCAAAGAGAGTTTTCGATCTGCCTTCCGTGCCGTAATTTTATAGGGCAGGACACCGCACATGGGGTATTCGCCATCATCGGTCACAATGCTCTGGCACAAGTACATCATGCCGCCACACTCTGCGATGATGCGTCCGCCACGTTCAGCATAGTCGCGAATGGCTGTGCGTGTCTGCTCCCTCATCACCAGCGTCTCCAGATGCTTCTCAGGATAGCCCCCTGGAAGGTAGAGCAGGTCGCAAGCGCTCAGGTCGGGCACGTCCTGTTCGGGGTCGAAGAAAGTCACACTTCCCTCCCATTCCCAACGATCTATCGTCTCCTGATAGTAGAAGGAGAACGATTCGGCATTCCTTGCCATCACAACGCTAACAGCCTTTCCCATCGTACGTTTTCCTCTAACAGTTTTACCAGTTCCTCACTCTTTGCCTCCACCGAGAAGTCAAGTCCCAGATAGCGTGAGCCCTGTTCCAGTCCCGCTTGTTTCGGCAGGAATCCGAAGCACTCCACCTGCAGATCATCACACACCTGTTGGAGCATCTTCCGATGACGTTCTGACCCTACCTTGTTGAAGATGACTCCGGCGATGTGCACATCTTCACGAAAATGGAGAAAGCCCATCAGCAGGGCGGCAACGGAGTAAGCTGCCGACCGGGCATCGACCACCAACACCACAGGGATGTCCAATACGTTCGCAATCTCTGCCGACGAACCCTTGTCGCGGTCGTAGCCGTCGAACAAGCCCATCATGCCCTCGACGATGCACATATCTGCATCTGTTCCATAACGGGCAAAGAGTTCTCGGACATGTTCCTTCGATGCCATAAAGGTGTCGAGGTTGATGCTGGATCGTCCACAGACCGCCGCATGGAACTTTGTGTCGATGTAGTCGGGTCCGCATTTGAAGGGCTGCACCACCTTCCCCTTCTGCACGAACAACGCCATCAGCCCTCGGGCAATCGTTGTCTTGCCTGAGCCACTCGCAGGTGCTGATATGAGAAAAGAATGTGCCATCGGAATGCAAAAGTAGAAAAAAAAATCCAAAAGATGGTTTGGTTAATAAAAAAAGTTGTATATTTGCCGCCGAAATTGGTAATCGTGCGACGCTTTTGCCGCATCGACGCAAGGGAATCCGGTGTGAATCCGGAGCTGTACCTGCAGCTGTAATCCCCTCTTTTAACGTCTGCTCACAACAAGCCACTGATGAATCGGGAAGGCGAACGGACAGGGGGAAAGCCAGAAGACCTGCCAAGACACATGAATTGATGTACACACGCACAGGACTATGCGTGATAACACAACACACTTATGAGTAAATGGATGATGGGATTGGCACTCATGTGCCTTACCCAGACATTGTTGGCACAAGACGTTCTGAAGGTTGACTCCCTGCAAGAAGTGGTCGTGACAGGTACTGGTACCCAGCACCTGCTGAAGGATGCACCTGTGCAGACGGAGGTCATCACTGGGCAGATGCTGAAGAATTTCTCAGGCAGTTCTGTGGCTGACATCTTGTCGGGACTGACAGCTTCGTTTGCCTTCAACGAGGGCGATATGGGCAGCCAGATGCAGATGAACGGACTGGGCAATAACTATATCCTCATCCTCATCGACGGCAAACGCATTCATGGTGACAACGGCGGCGAGAATGACCTCGGACTCATCGACCCGCACAACATCGAGAAGATTGAGATTGTGAAGGGAGCCTCATCGGCACTCTACGGAAGTGACGCCATCGCAGGTGTGGTCAACATCATCACCAAGAAGCACAGTACGGAGGGTTTCCTTTTAGAGAACACCACACGAGGCGGTTCCTATGGAGAACTGCGCCAACACAACGGCATTGCCCTGAACTTCGGCAGGCTGAGCAGCTACACCAACTTCCAGCTGCAGCACAGCGACGGATGGCAAAACACGTCGAGGGAAGACCCCCACCAGACGGAATTTGTCATCACCGACTCACGCAACAAGACAGTGAACCGATACACCAACTGGCAAGTGGCAGAACATCTCACCTACTCCATCAACAAAGACATAGAACTCTATGCTGACGGCAGCATCTACCGCAAACGCATCTACCGTCCCAGCGGCACACATCCTGGGGTGGACGTGAAGACGTATGACCTGCGCTACAACAACGCTTCTGCCTCCGTAGGTGGTAAGTGGAAACTCCGTGAAACGGATGCCATCACGTTGGATGTGGATTGGAACCGTCACGCTTACTATTATGACTTTACGGCTATCACGCTGACCGACGGATTCCACAACGGGCAACCCACTTCCTACTTCCCCTATTATCCAGGACAGTCACAACTGCAGAGTGATCAGCAGAGAACAATGGCTCATCTGAAAGGCATATTCACTTTGCCATACGAGAATCGACTGAGTACAGGCATAGAGTGGCGATACGACTGGCTGAAAGCTCCGAACCGCGTGAAGGGGGGGAAGGCGACCGACAATACGGAAGCCCTCTATGTGCAAGACGAATACACTCCCCTTGACTGGCTCAACATCACCACAGGACTCCGTCTGAACCGCAACGAGCAGTTCGGTTGGCGACTCACCCCCAAAGTGTCCACGATGATCAAGCTGGGTGACCTGCGTCTGCGAGCCACTTGGAGTCAGGGTTTCAAGACCCCCACCCCCAAGGAACTCCACTACCGCTATGTACGCGACATGAACGGCACCTATCTCTTCCTTGGAAACACCAACCTCAAACCTCAAGCCAGCAACTACTTCTCGTTAGGCTTTGAATACAATCACGGTGGTTTCTCCGCTACCGCCACAGGATACTACAATCAGGTGGACGACATGATTGCCCTCGTCACCATCCCCAACAGTGAGGCGCCCATTGACCTCTACACACAATATCTTCCTCTGAAGACACGACAATACAAGAACCTGGAATCAGCCAAGACATACGGTGCAGATGTGAGCCTGCGTTATCGCTTCAACCCCGAATGGACAGCAGGGATCAGTTACAGCTATCTGGACACAGACGCCAAGTTGTACGACAGCGAGAAGGATATCTTGCAGAACGTGGTCATCGACGGTATGGCTCACCACAAAGGCAGCTGCTACGTGACGTGGAACCACACCATGAAGAATGACAACACGTGGGGCGCAGGAGTCTATGGACGTGCTTCCACTAAACGATACTACCAACTCAACGGAAACGGTAAGGGTTATCAATTGTGGCGACTGACAGGCAATTACTCTTTCTCCTCCAGACGCGGTAAGCAATCCCCCCTCGCCTTCAACCTCGAGGCAGGAGTGGACAACATTTTCAACTATGTGGATAAGACCGATCATGGACTCCACCTCGGCACCACCACCCCAGGCATCACTGTGTATGCCGCCTTTACCATCCGATTCAATCATGGAAAAAAGCTTTTCAATAATTTTAAGTCTAACTCTTTAAATCAAAACGACAATGAAGACAATTAAGTTTCTCATGACGGCAGCAGTAGCCCTCATGACGGCTATGAGCTTCACCGCTTGTAGCGACGATGACAACAACCCATCGAATTACGAACGTTATCAGCAGGAAGTGAACGCATCTGTCAACAGCCAAAAGCACAGCGAAAAAGCCATCCTGCTCGTGGCCTTCGGTTCCACTTGGCAGCAGGCCTTCGACACCTTCGACACCATCCTCAAGGAGTACAAGCAGGAATTCCCCGGATGGGATGTCTATCTCTCCTTCTCTTCAGCCATCTGCATCAATCAGGCACGTGCTGGTGAGAATGCCAATGACCCCGACTACCCTGCTGAGGTGCGTAAATATTACGATCCTGAGCACTGGCTCACCGCTCTTGGCAAAGCTAACTACAAGCAAATTGTAGTGCAGTCACTTCAGGTGATTCCAGGCGAAGAGTATCGCCGTGTACGCGACTCTTATGTTAAGGACTTCATGAACAACAAGAACGGCGACTTCACCGAGGACTACATGCATAGCATCGACAAGAAGGTGGCTGTCGGCATTCCATTGATGGGTTCTGA
>JAFXVS010000069.1 GCA_017534815.1 Bacteroidaceae bacterium
AGAACAGTATTCGCAGTTATTATGAGGAGCCAGATATTGAAATAGTTGTAACAGGCTCCAACTCCAATATGCTCAGTAGTGACTTGGCTAACAAAATAGGCGGTCGCTACAAGGAAATCTTCGTTCAGGCACTAAGTTATGAGGAATTCATGGAGTTTCACAACTTGCCCGACAGCGATGATACATTAGCAAAGTTTATTCAGTTTGGTGGATTGCCTGGTTTGAAAAAGATAGGACTTGACGAACAGGATACAAGGGAGTACCAGATGGATGTCTATAGCACCGTACTGCTGAAGGATGTTATCAAGCGGAATAATATCCGCAATGTGCCTTTTCTGGAAAACCTTGTTCATTTCCTTGCTGACAATGCAGGGAAAATCATTTCTGCCAACAGCATAGCAAAGTATATGCGGTCGCAAGGTGAGAACATCACCTCCACTGCCATTATCAATTATGCTAAGTATCTGAGCGAATCTTACATGATTCATAAAGTGAATCGGTATGATATCCACGGAAGGAAAATCTTTGAGAGCAACGACAAATTCTATTTTGAAGACAATGGTATTCGTAATGCTCTTGTTGGTGGTTCGCGCGAGAGAGATATTGAAAAGGTGATAGAAAATATCATCTACAATCACCTTATACGCCTGGGCTATGAAGTGATGGTCGGACAACTTCAGGCTGGCGAAATTGATTTTGTCTGCACAAAGCCAAAAGGAGATAGAATCTATGTACAGGCTTCTTATATTATAGCTGACGACAACACCTATGAGCGTGAGTTTGGTAACCTTCGTGCCATTAAGGACAACTATCCCAAATATGTTATCTCTATGACACCATTGGTTACCAAGTCTGACGATAACGGCATAACCCATCTTCATCTTAGGAGGTTCTTAACAGAAGGATTGGAGAGATAAGTTAGCGGAATAAGCGTGTTATTTGGTTATTTTTTTGTTTTTGGAGGTTGATGGGGATGTTTTTTTTCATTTTTTCAAGAAAAATCTCTCCCTAGATAAAAAAACTCTAAACTCTAAACTCTAAACTCTAAACTTTTCACTACCTTTGCCCCCACGAAGGAATTTTCCAACATTTATTATCAACATTCAAGCTTTTACTACTATGGCCTACAAAATCATTGATGTAGAGGGTATCGGTCCCGTGTATGCTGAGAAGCTGCAAGCAGCAGGCATCAAAACAACCGAAGAGTATTTGGAAAAGTGTGCAACTCCCGCTGGTCGCAAGGCATTGGCTGAAGCTACGGACATCAGCGCCAAACTCATCCTGAAGTGGGCGAACCATGCTGACCTCTTCCGCATCAACGGCATCGCCAGCCAGTTTGCTGAACTCCTCGAGGCAGCAGGCGTGGACACCGTGAAGGAATTCCGCCATCGCGTGGCTGCCAACCTCCAGCCCAAACTGGTGGAGGTGAACAACGAGAAGAACCTGTGCAACCGCGTGCCCAGCGTGTCTGAGCTGGAGAAGATGATTGCCCAGGCAAAGGAGTTGGAACCAGTACTGAGCTATTAAATAAGTGATTAAAAATTGAAGGGGAGTTATCAATCGATAGCTCCCCTTCATTTTTATTTCTTCTTCGTGGTGGTCACCTTCGTTGTCGTGGTGGTCACAGGCTTGTAGTACTTCTGGGCTTCAGGAATCCAGCCTTGGATTTGCTTGATGCGCTTCTCGTCGGAGGGGTGGTCGCTGAAGATGGAGTTGGAACTGTTGCCAGCGGCTGCCATACGTTGCCAGAAGGAGAGCGCGACTTGGGGGTCGTAGCCTGCCATCGCTGCAAAGATGAGTCCCATGTGGTCGGCCTCGCTCTCTTGACTGCGTGAGAAGCCGGATGTCCAAGCTTTCGTGCCCACACCAAGAATGCTGGATGCGATCTGCGCCGTGTTGGGGCCCATACCCGCCACTGATGCCACACTGCCCAACACGGACACAGCGGCCTGCTGCTTGTATTCGTTGCTGATGCGCTCTGCTGAGTGCTTGGCTACTGCATGGGCAATCTCATGTCCCAAGACGATGGCAAGGGATGCCTCGTCCTGCGTGACAGGCAGGATGCCTTCGTACACCACAATCTTACCACCAGGCATGCAGAAGGCATTGACCTGATTGTTCTGCACAAGGTTGAACTCCCACTTGTAGTTCGCCACTTCGCTGGCAAAGCCATGTCCGCGCAGATAGGTCTCGACGGCATTCGCCAGACGCTGTCCGCAACGCTTCACCATCGCTGTGTTGTTGGCATTGGAGGAGAGTTTTGCCGACTTCATGTAGTTCTGATACTCCTGATTGCTGAGGCTCATCACCTGTTCGTCGCTGACAACGAGTCTCTGCTTGCGCCCTGTGATGGGCACTTGCGTGGCGGTTCCGCAACTGGCAAGGATGGCCGTGAGCACCACCAAGATGACATACTTAACACTTTTCATATTGGATCGTTTTTAGTTGTTGAGTACTTCTATTATCTTCTTTCCCCTCCCAAAAAGGTCGTCCTATCTTCAGAGACGCATACCCACAAAGGCACGGGCGTTCCACTTCACCTGACGCGTGTAGTGGTGCTGGTCGCCAAACAGCGAGGAGTTGACCACGCAGGTGAAGCCGACAAAGTATTTGGGATTGATGTTATAGACAATGGCTGCACGGTTGTTGACCATCATTTCTGGAAAGTGATACGATTCTTTCCGCTTCTCACCATTCAACTTGAAGTTATTGTTCTTCACGACAATGAGATTGGGCTGTGAAGAGAGGTGGAAGAGCCACTTCTTGACGACGAGGTTGTAGCCATAGCCACCACCAATGGCGAAATAGCCTGCATAGATGCGTGCGTTGCCCAGTTCTTCAGGTGCATCGCTGGTGGTCTTGATGCTACCACCCTCATAAGAGAAACCTGCCAGCCACGAACCAGCCGAACGCTTCTGGATGTACGACTGCGTGAGGGCGGCAGGATAGGAGAAGTGGCGATAGTTGAAGGCATAGTAACCTGTGATGATGACTGTTGCCATCTGCAGGTAGCCCTTATCAAGGTGGTAGGAACCTTGGTCTTGGGTGATGTCGCCAGAGAGGGTCTTGGACAATTGGTAAATTCCTTCAATGCCAAATCTGTTGCCATAGGCATTGATGTTGATTTCCATATCTTTGTTCTTGCCACTGAGACGGGCTGGGTTGAGCGCAATGCCTGCCGCCAGACCCATATAGTTGGCACTCAGACTGAGCGTGGCACGGGTGTCTGTATTGAGTTTGGCCGTGAGTTCCGTGCCCTCCACCTTGTTCTTGGCGTGGATGTAGTTGCCCGACAGGTTGCCTCTCAGCTTCAGCGTCAGCAGTTTCTCAGGACGCTTGATGTAGAGCGTATCGTAAGAACCCTTCTCATAGTTCTTGCGCAGCACGCTGTCAATACGTTCACGGATCACTTCACGCTTGCTCTGGGCAGAAGCGCTTGTCGCAATGGCAAACAGGGCGGTCACAAGCATCCATATTCTTGTCTGTTTCATATCACTTTACATTTTGCGGCAAAGGTACAACATTTCCGACATATCTCCAACATCCCTGAGCAAAAAACATAAAAGTTCTTAATTATTGTGACAGATATGACAACAAATACTAAAAGTGCGAGGGCATGTGGGCATAAATGCGTAACTTTGCACCAAATTTACAAATTCACTCTCTATTTCTATATGAAATTGAAATTTTTTCTTTCGCTGTTCATGCTGACAGCCACGATGTTGCTGTGGGCTCAAAATATGGTTTTTCCCAACTCAGACACACGTCTTGAGACAACAGAAGAAAACGCTGATTCGACGAAGAACAAGGAACGGGCATTGTCTGTGTATGTAGATTTGAAGGATCACCTGACACACGATCCCATCAAGGATGCCAAGGTGGAACTGTTGTGGGCGGCTGACAGCACCCATGCGGACACGGTTCACGTGGAGTATCACGAAGAGGAGTATTACAAGAGTTCATGGATAGAGTTCCCCATCAAGAAGGCAGGCAATTACCTGGTGAAGGTGGAGGCCGAGGGCTACGTGACGAAGTATGTGCCGTTGGAGGTGAAGAAGATTTACAAGCGTGAACGCTATCTGACCATGAAGACCATCTACCTGCACACGGTGCCTAAGAAGAATGAGATTGAGCTGGATGAGTTTGTGGTGGTGGCGACAAAGCTGAAGTTTTACATGAATGGCGACACGCTGGTGTATGATGCAGACGCATTCAATCTGGCGGAAGGTTCGATGCTGGGTGCATTGGTGAGACAGTTGCCAGGTGTGGAACTGGAGAAAGGCGGCGTCATCAAGGTGAACGGCAAGCAGGTGGATGCCCTGCTACTGAACGGCAAAAACTTCTTCGACAGCGACCGCGAGCTGCTCTTGGAGAACATGCCAGCGTATATGGTGAAGCACATCCAGTCGTATGAGCGTGTGCCTGAGAGCGTGAAGGGAACGCCTCGTGAGAAGGTGACCAAGAAGGAACTGGTGATGAACGTGAAGCTGAAACGAGAGTATGCGACGGGCTGGATTGCCAATGCCGAGGGCGGTGCTGGTGCCACCTTCTTCAGGAATCCGCAGGATAAGCTCGACAAGAAATACATGGGCAGGCTGTTTGGTTTGCGCTTCACAGACAACACACGATTGAACATCTATGCGAATATCAACAACCTGAACGATGCTGGCACTCCTGGCTACGAGGGTGAATGGGGAGAGCTGTCGCAATCGGACGGCATCACCAAGACCTATAAAGCAGGTGGTAACTACATGCGCGACAAGGAAGACAGCTACCGCTACATGGCCTCTGTGAACGGCTCCTACACGGACACGGACAACAGCTCCAACACCAGCAGCGCCACCTTCCTTGAAGGAGGTGACACGTATGGCCGTTCGTTCCAAATCAGCCGCAACAAAACATGGAACATCCAGACCACCCACGACCTGACATTGGATGGTTCAAGGGGCTTGGGCGAGACGTTCAAGCACTATTTCGTGACCTTCCGCCCTAACCTGTCCTATCGGAAATGGGACAATCGAGGAATGAACGGCAGTTTGACGCTGATGGAGGATGTGGCGGCTCAGTTGGGCAAGGCATGGGTGGACAGCATCATGGCGCCAGATGCCAGCGACCTGCTCAGGAAGTATGCCATCAACCGCACCCGCACATCGAGCAAGGGTAAAGGTCATCAGTGGAACGGCGGCGTGGAGGGTTTCTTCTCCGCCACCCCTGCCCACAACGACTATATTGACCTCAACCTGACTTATGGCTATCAGTTCTCAGACCAGAAGAGCGACCAGTTTGAGCACTATACGTTGGATTATCCTAACGATAACAGCAACGGAAACTCAACAGACTTCCGCAACCGATACAATCCCACGAAGGAACGTTCGCAGCAGGGCAATGTAGGTTTCAATACGGGTCTCGCCATCGACCAAGAGCAAACCCATCGCATCAATATGCGCTACAACTTCAATTATAACTACAACGACAACAACCAGTCGCTCTACCTGCTGAACAAACTGGAGGATTGGGGACTGACAGATGGTAACAATGACATCAGCGCGAGACATCCATTAGGCACCCTGCCCTCGATGGACGAGATGCTGACCACGCTCGACGCCAACAACAGTTCGCACTCGAAGACCAAGGCCTACAGCCACCAAACGAACATCGACTACAATTTCACCCCAGGCTACAATACGCCAGACGATGCGTTCAACCAGTTCACCATCTCCTTGGGTATTCCCATCGTCAGGGAAATTCTGGACTACCAACGAGGCACGCAGGTCGATACGCTGATGAAACGCAACACGGCCGTCATCAACCCCAGCATCTTCTTCACTCACGAGCTATACAAGAAGAACAGGGGATTCAATGTTGGCTATAACTTGAGCACCACAGCACCTAACATGACGAGCCTGCTGAACATCCGCGATGACAGCAACCCGCTCTACATCACATTGGGAAATCCGAACCTGAAGAAAACTCACACACACAGTTTCTATGCTTACTATCACGACAAGTTCGGCAAGATGTTCATCAACGCATCAGCCAACGCTGGTATCACGGAAAACGCTGTGGCATCAGGCTATATCTATAACAAGGAAACGGGTGTGAGGACTGTCACTCCCGACAATGTGAACGGCAACTGGAACATAGGAGGCCGCATAGGCCTCAACCTTGCACTCGACAAGGATGACAAATGGCGATTGGCACAGAACATCAACTATTTCCACAACAACAACGTGGACTTGAGTGGCACGAACGAAAGCCTGTGCGCCACGAAGTCGGTCGTGAAGTCAGACAACATCAACGAAAACCTCTCGCTGACTTGGCGTCCTTCGAGCAAATATGAGTTTGGCACCAGCGGCAACCTTTCCTATCAGCACTCAGGCAGCAAGCGTGAAGGCTTCACGAAAATGAACGTCTATACCTTCCACTATGGAGCGAGGGCACAGCTGGAACTGCCATTGGACTTCCAGGTATCGACCGACATCACGATGTACAGCCGTCGAGGCTACAGCGAACCGTCGATGAACACGAATGAACTGGTGTGGAACGCCCGACTGGCCAAGCGTCTGATGAAAGGCAAATTGACCATTATGTTCGACGGTTTCGACCTCTTGGGCAAGCTCTCGAACGTACAACGCTATGTGAACGCACAAGGCCGCACAGAGACGTTCACCAACGTGATACCATCGTATGGCATCCTCCATGCGATCTACAGGATCAATGTCCCCAAGAAAAAGAAAGGAGAGAGAGGAAAAACGACAGAAGAAGGGGAGCTCTAAATCAGCTCCACCTTCTTCACCGTCGGTTTTCCACCTTCAAATTTGACAGTGACCTTGAAATTGGCAAAGTCGCTGTAGATATAGAGCGGGATGGTCTCATTCTGCTTGGGTTCGTAGTCGAACTTCAGACGGATGTTGGAGCCTGAGAGGTAGTTCTCTGAGGGTCGCACCGCCTTGTCCTTGTCGTTCAACTGATAGAGCGAGAAGACGGGGTCGATGAGGGTGAGGATACGTGGCAGTTCGATGTGCAGTTTACGATCCTTGCCAGTCACAAGATTCTTCATATCTTGCTTCATATCATTCAGGAGATTGCCGTCGCTCGCAATCCCATACACCTTCATTCCCTCCTGAATGATGGACTGCAACTTGCCATTGTCCACATTGAAGTCTTCGAGGAGTTGCTGCTTAGCGCTTGATGTCTGAACGTTTTGAGTGGAAGACTTAGAGTTATTGCCATGAGCAGCGGCTTCTTGGGCACGCATATACTTATAGTTCACATTGTCTATCCAGCAAATCTTGTCATCGGTCATAGCAATGGCACGGATGCGAGTGATGTCGTTATATTTCTTGTTCTCGTAGTTCAGCTTCACCACCCCAATTTCCGTCTTGTCATTGTGCTTGATGATGTTCACAGACGGCAGTTTCTGTACATCATACTCATCTTTATACATGTCCGTATAATGCAGGCAGAGGAAGATGCGCACGTTCTCCAAATCGATGTCTGAACGGTTATTGATGGTCACCTTGATCTCGTCATCATTGTCAGAGAGCGTCCAATTCATCGTAGGCTCGACAGCTACATCAAGGAAACTCTGTTCGAGGAGTATCTGACGGAAGCTGCTGTACATGTTCTCCTCGCAATACTGCATATCGCTCAGCAGACAATCATACACCCCCTGATTGCTACGACGGTAGAAGTGGTCGAAGATTTCCTTCTTACTCTGCTCCACATCCCCATGCTCAGCATAATAGTGCGCTTTGAGCAGGTTGGGGCTGAAGATGCCAAAACCCTCCATCGTGGAACGGTAAAGACGTAGCAGGTACTTGCCCTCTGCCGACTTGTTCAGATAGGTACGTGCCTTGTAACTGTCGAGCAAATCCGTCAATGCAGCCGCCTGTCGAGGATATTCCATCGATGCCTGGTCGAAGTAAGACACAGCTTTCGCCGTTTCACCCTGTTCGCGATAGAGCAAGCCCTTCAGCACCAATGCTGGAGCAGAACGGGAGGGATAGAGCTTGATGTACTGATCCAGCGTGGCTTCTGCCTCCATCTGCAACTCCATCCGCTCATCAGGTGCAGAGATTTCAGCAGAGACTCCTGCAAGAACAGAATCAGCCAAGGCGATGGCTGCGTCAGCTCCCTCAACACTACTTGGCCGTACAGATTCTCCAGAAGAGCGCAACGTGCCAGATGGGCCGACCTCGCTACTCATCTGAATGAGCGAAAGACCCTTCAGCAGCAAAGCCTCGCGGTTGGTCGGATAATCCTTCAGAATATCCTGCGTCTGGTTATAAGCCGCCAAAGGCTGACCGCCATACAGGTCGATATACGCCTTGTCCTTCTTCAAACACAAGGCATCCCATTCCTGCATATATTTGTAATAGACTGGGGCATACTCCTCCAAGTATTCGACGTATGAGAGTCTGACAGATTCTATCTCACGTTCCAATTTGCGTTTCAGTTCCTTTTGCTTCTCATACTCATCGAAAGCAGCTGTCTGCGCCTTCTCCATACCGCCAGCCACACTCACCGAACTCAGCGTCGCATCGCCCGTCAGCATCGAACCAATCACGCCCACAGGGTTCACCTCCGTCACGAAGGCATTCGCGCCACTCGTCGCACTCCGCATCAGCATCCACACATCGTCCAGCTCCTCATGCTCCTTCTGAAGTTCATACAGCCGTTGCAGAATCGGGAACAGCTTCTTCTTCTGTTCCAGCACTTCGGGTGCCACACGGCTGAAGTCCTGCTTTGCTACATATTCAAGGTACGACATAAAGTCCTCCGACTGACATTGTGCCACTTCCAGCGCATTCATCGCCCGCACGGTCTCCTCGATGTCATACTCTGGCGTCTTCGACTCCAACGCCTCATACGCTGGTTCAAACTCCTCCGAAGGAGTGTATTCCTCCAGATTGATGGTTTCCACTGGCCAGCACTGCCAAGCAATCAAAGCGGCAATGCCCAGCACCACCACTGCCACCACTGTCCAAGCAACTTTCTTTTTCATTGTTCATAGGTTTTGTGCGGCAAAGTTACAACTAAGTGAGGGAAAAAACAAATATATTTGAGTTTTTCCCTTTGTATTGTCCTCACTTATTTGTACCTTTGCACCCAAATACATCATTTATATAAGAATTCTTATGAAGACATTGGAAAAAATCTTTGCAGCAAAACTGCTGAACATCAAGGCTATCAAGTTGCAGCCTGAGAATCCGTTCACATGGGCCAGCGGATGGAAATCACCTTTCTATTGTGACAACCGCAAGACACTGAGTTACCCAGATCTGCGTAACTTCGTGAAGTTGGAAATCTGCCGCATCATCGAGGAGAATTTTGCCGAGGTGGACGCTGTGGCTGGTGTGGCTACAGGTGCCATTCCACAAGGTGCACTGGTGGCAGACGCCCTGTACAAGCCTTTTGTGTATGTACGCAGCAAACCAAAGGATCATGGTCTGGAGAACCTCATCGAGGGTGAACTGAAGCCTGGCATGAAAGTGGTGGTGATTGAAGACCTCATCTCTACGGGTGGTTCGTCGCTGAAGGCTGTGGAAGCCATCCGTAACAACGGTTGCGAGGTCATCGGCATGGTGGCCAGCTACACGTATGGCTTCGATGTGGCCAAGAAGGCATTTGAGGATGCGAAGGTGAAGCTCATCACGCTGACCAATTATGAGGCAGTGCTGGATGTAGCGTTGAAGACTGGCTACATCACGGAGAACCAAATTCCTGTGTTGAACGAATGGAGAGCGAACCCAAGCGGTTGGCAAGGTTAATATGGCAAAGTACGAAAGTCAGATAAAGCAGGTTCCATACACGCAGAGTGCCGTGTATGCCAAGATTTCGGATTTGACAAACCTGGCTGTGATCAAGGACAGGTTTGATGACCCCATCGTGCAGGAAAAGATGCCTGCCGACAAGATTGAGGAAATTCGCCACACGGTGCAGCAGATGGAGTTCACGACAGACACAGTGACGGCTCCCGCTGGACCTATCGGCACGATTGCTGTGCAGATTGTGGACAGAGAACCAGAGAAGTGCGTGAAGTTCGCTTCGACCAACTCGCCTGTGGGTTTCAAATTGTGGATTCAAGTACTCCCCATCAGCGAAACCGCCAGCAAGATGAAAGTGACGATTGACGCTGACCTCAATTTCATCATGAAGCAGATGGTGGGACCTCACCTGCAAAAGGGAGTGGATAAGTTTGCAGACATGCTGGCAATGATACCCTACGAATAAATGGATAAACTTTGGACTAAGAACGTCTCAATGACGAAGGAGATAGAGAAGTTCACCGTGGGCAGAGACCGCGAGATGGATCTCTATTTAGCGAAATATGATGTGCTGGGCTCGATGGCGCACATCACGATGTTACAGTCGATTGACCTCCTGACCGCTGACGAACTGAAGGTGCTGCTGAAGGAACTGAAGGAGATTTACCGTCAGGCAGAAAAGGGTGAGTTTGTGATTGAAGAGGGTGTGGAAGATGTACACTCGCAGGTGGAGATGATGCTGACCCGCAAACTCGGCGACATCGGCAAGAAGATTCACTCGGGCAGAAGCCGCAACGACCAGGTGCTGGTGGATTTGAAACTCTTCATCCGCGACCAGATCAAGGACATTGCAGGATTGGTGAAGAACCTCTTCGATGAACTCATCGTACAGTCGGAGCGCTACAAGAACGTGCTGATGCCGGGTTACACTCACTTGCAGGTGGCTATGCCCAGTTCGTTCGGCTTGTGGTTTGGCGCCTATGCCGAGGGACTCGTAGATGATATGCAGTATCTGCAAGCAGCATGGAAAATCACCAACCGCAATCCACTGGGTTCGGCTGCTGGCTATGGCAGCAGTTTCCCCTTGAATCGTCAGATGACCACCGATCTCTTGGGCTTCGACTCGATGGACTACAATGTGGTGTATGCCCAGATGGGACGTGGCAAGACGGAGCGGAACGTGGCATTCTCGATGGCGAGCATCGCTGGCACATTGGCGAAGTTGGCGTTTGACGCATGTATGTTCAACTCGCAGAACTTCGGATTCGTAAAGCTTCCTGCCGACTGCACCACTGGCTCCAGCATCATGCCCCACAAGAAGAACCCAGACGTGTTTGAGTTGACTCGTGCAAAGTGCAACAAACTCCAGTCGTTGCCAGTGACGGTGACGATGATTATGAACAACCTGCCCGTGGGCTACTTCCGCGACCTGCAAATCATCAAGGAAGCCTTCCTTCCTGCTTTCGACGAACTCAAGGACTGCCTCCAGATGGCGGCATACATTATTAATAAGATGGAGGTGAACGAGCACATCCTCGACAACCCCATCTACGACCCGATGTTCTCCGTCGAGGAAGTCAACCGCCTCGCCCGCCAAGGCATGCCGTTCCGCGATGCCTACAAGAAGGTGGGTCTCGACATCGAGGCAGGCAACTTCACCCCCAACAAGGACATCCACCACACCCACGAAGGCTCCATCGGCAACCTATGCAACGACAAGATTCAAGCCCTCATGGACGACGTGGTCAGCGGCTTCAAGTTCGAGAAGATGGAAAAGGCTGTGGAGACACTTTTAGCTTTATGATTTACAACTATTGCGGACATTCGGGCGTGCAGTTGCCAGTGTTGAGCCTCGGTTTGTGGCACAACTTTGGCAGCGTGGATGACTTCTCTGTGGCGACACAGATGGTGGTCAGAGCGTTCGATGCCGGCATTTGCCACTTCGACTTGGCCAACAACTACGGGCCTGAGCCTGGATCGGCAGAGGAGAACTTCGGCAAGATTCTGAAGAACAGCTTGGCGGGACATCGTGATGAGTTGTTCATCTCGTCGAAGGCTGGACATGATATGTGGCCTGGCGTGTATGGGACGGGCAGCAGCCGTAAGAACCTCATCGCCAGTTGTGACCAAAGCCTCAAACGAACAGGTTTAGAATACTTCGACATCTTCTACAGCCATCGCTACGACGGCGTGACGCCCATCGAGGAGACCATGCAAGCGCTCATCGACCTCGTGCGACAAGGGAAAGCCCTGTATGTGGGCATCTCGAAATATCCGCCAGCGTTGCAGCAACAGTGCTACGACATTTTGAAGGAGGCGCACGTGCCTTGTTTGCTGAGTCAGTATCGCTGTTCGATGTTCGATCCCAAGGCCAAGAACAACAACTTCCAGATTGCTGCCGACAATGGGAGCGGCATCATCTGCTTCTCGCCCTTGGCGCAAGGACTGCTGACAGGCAAATATGGTAACGGCATCCCAGAAGGAAGTCGAGCCGCAAGGAGCACTGGCTTCCTGCAAGAGAGTCAAGTGACGCCTGCACGGGTGGAGGCCGTGAAGCAGCTCGCTGTCATTGCCAAGGAACGTGGGCAGAGCATTGCCCAGATGGCGCTTGCTTGGGTATTGGCTGATAAGCGTGTGACTAGCTGCATCATCGGCACCTCGTGTGTGGCACAGTTGGAGAATAACCTCACCACGCTCCACAACCTCACGTTCAGCGAGGACGAAATGAAACGGATTGACAACATCATCAATCAAAAAGATTTATGGTTCTTATCATGAAGAGACTTTCCATCATACTCATCACCATGTTGATGCTCTGCGGATGCAGCGATTATGTTTCCTCGAAATATTCGTTTCGAGAACGTGTGTTCTGTCAATTCAACGCCTTGCAATACATTGCATTGAATCAAGTGATGGATAACTATGGAGAATATGCAACACTTCGAATAAAAAACATCGGAGCGACAAAGGGCGTGGAGATGAATTATAGAGGGAACACCTACCAATATACAGACGCTCTGATTAAAAACTTTCTGGATGGTTTAGGCGGTCTCATCATTGGTACCACTTATTCTGGAGAGTATCGTTGCTATGACCTCGCTTGCCCCATCTGTGATCTTAATAATCGACGACTCACACTGACGAACGACGGCTATGCCAAGTGCAACAAGTGTGGAGTATCCTTCGATTTGAACCATGAAGGAGTCATATACAAGGTTCCAGAAGGGGCAGACCTGCCTGTGAAGCGTGGCCTCTACCAATATTACATTACGTATGACAACCCTATCATAAACATTCGTAATGCCCCATAACACGTTGAAAGAAAAGACGGCCCGAGGTTTCTTCTGGGGAGCCCTCAACAACGGAGCCATGCAGGTGCTGAACGCGGTGTTCGGCATCGTTCTGGCACGTAAGCTCGACCAGGCCGACTACGGACTGATTGGGATGCTCACCATCTTCACCCTCATCGCCAACTCCCTGCAGGACAGCGGATTCGTGACGGCACTGACCAACAAGCGCGACGCCACCCACCATGACTACAACTCCGTCTTCTGGTTCAACATCACGGTGAGCCTCTGCCTCTACTTCCTCTTCTTTTTCTGCGCACCCCTCATCGCCGACTTCTTCCACGAGCCCATCCTCACTCCCCTCTCCCGCTACTACTTCATCGGCTTCTTCATCGCCTCCTTCAGCATCGTGCCGCGAGCCATCCTCTTCCGACAGATCAAGCAGCGCGAACTCGCCATCATGGGCATCGTCTCCCTGCTCGTCTCCGGCACCGTCGGCATCCTGATGGCCTACAACGGCATGGCGTTCTGGGGACTCGCCACACAGACCATCACCTTCAATCTCATGGTCAGCATCCTCAGCTGGATGCTGTCAGGATGGAGACCCACTTTTCCCCTGTCCGAATGGAAGAAATCGCCCAGCGCTTGGGCTGGTCCTATCCGTGAGATGTTCCCCTTCTCTTCCAAGATGCTCATCACCAGCATCTTCAACCAGGTGAACAACAACATCTTCTCACTTGTGCTGGGCAAGATCTACACCAAAGTCGAGGTCGGCACCTACTCACAAGCCAACAAGTGGAACACCATGGGCGCATCCACCATCACAGGCATGGTGCAGGGCGTGGCGCAACCTGCCTTCGTCGAGGTGGGCGATGACCTCGGACGCCTCCGACGCGTCTTCTCCAAGATGCTCCGCTTCACCTGCTTCGTCACCTTCCCCGTCATGTTCTGCCTCGCCCTCGTCGCCCCCGAATTCATCGTCACCCTCATCAAGGAGAAGTGGCTCCCCTCCGCCCACCTCATGCAAATCCTCTGCATCGGCGGAGCCTTCCTCCCCATCGCCACGCTCTACTACAACCTCATCATCTCGCGCGGCAAGTCCGACGTCTATATGTGGAACATCATTGCCCAGGGATGCGCCATCCTCGGCTCCATCCTCATGGTCTATGCCCTCGGCGGCGGTGTCACCAGCATGGTCATCGCTTACGTCCTCATCGTCATCCTCTGGACGGGCATCTGGCACATCTTCCTCCATCAGGAGATCCGCTACCCCTTCCTCTCCGCCCTGAAGGACATACTCCCCTTCCTCCTCATCGCTGCCGTGACGATGCTCCTCACCTATATCGCCACCCGACCTCTCCTCACGCTCACTCCTCAAAACTCCCCTCTTCCCCCACCTCTCATCCTTCTCCTCACCCGCATCCTCCTTGCCGCCACCATCTATCTCGGCCTCCTCTGGCTCTTCGGCGCCAAGATTCTCAAGGAATGCATCGGATTCCTTTTCAAAAAGAAAAAGGCACAAGGTCGAGATTGACTTTGTGCCTTATTTATAATTCACTTTAGGTTTACTGAAATGGTTTGCAAATCAGCAGGGTTGCTGGACGAGCCGACCATGACATTGAAAGTGCCGGCACTCACGTTCATCGTGTTGGTGCTGGGATTCCACCACTCGAAACTGGTACGTGGCAGCGGCACCTGAGCCGTCACCGTCTGGCCTGCCGGCACAGTCACCCGCTGATAGGCACGGAGCGTGGCTCGGGGACCGTCGGTGTCGCCCACCTTGTTGAGATAAACCTGCACGAGCTCCTCAGCCGGACGGTTGCCCGTGTTCGTGAGGCTAACGCTCACCATATTGTTTTGATAGGTGGGAGCGCCATAACGGACAGTCGTGTAGCTGAGCCCATAGCCGAAGTACCACAGCGGAGCCTCCTTCATGAAGCGATAGGTGCGGCCCTTCATCTCATAGTCCTCGAAGTCAGGCAGCTGCTCAGTGCTGCGGTAGAACGTGATGGGCAGTTTCCCCGTCGGATTGAAATCTCCATAGAGCACATCGGCCAAAGCCTCGCCACCAGCCTCGCCGCCATACCAAGCCTGAAGGATGGCATCGCACGTGGTAGTCTCTGGCACCAAAGCCATCGCACTGCCCGAGCAGTTGACAAAGATAATCTTCTTACCAGCCTCGTGCAGCATCTTCAGCATGTTGCGCTGAATGTCCGGCAACTCGATGCTGGTACGGTCGCCGCCCCTGAAACCTGGCAGGGTCACACGCATCTCCTCACCCTCCAGACGGGGCGAGATGCCACCCACGAACACCACGACATCGGCATCCTTCACGCAGTCGAGGACATCCTTGTCCGTCGTCTTGGTGGTCTCTTCGGTCTTGACCTGCAAGGCATCGTCATGACCATAATCCCTCGCGGGTCCCTCGCCGTTCCGCTGCTGACGGCGCGGCGCATTCATGCCCTCCACGAGGTCGCATCCCTTCAGATAGCCCACCACATTGCCCTTCTGCTTGATGCCGTCGAGAATGGTGATTGTGTGGCGAGGGAAACCATTGTAGTTGCCCCACATCATCACGGAGTCATTGGCATTGGGACCAATCACCGCCACCTTCGCCGTCTTCGCCAAGGGCAGGATATTCTGCTTGTTCTGAAGCAGCACGATGCTCTTGTGGGCGGCATCGAGGGCTATCTGATGATGCTCCTCGCTGGCGATGACCTCAGGACCAATCTTCTTCCAGGACACGAGTTCCTCGCTGTCGAAGTCGCCCAACTCGAAGCGTGCCTTCAGCAGTCGCAGCAAGCTCTCATTGATTTTCTCCTCCGTAATCTTGCCCTGATCGACCGCATCGGTCAGACTACGGAACGTGCCCCCACACTCCACATCGGTGCCGGCAATGACCGCCGTCGCGATGGCAGATTCCTTCGAGTCTGAAGTGCCGTGATTCGAGGGATTAAAGAAGTCGTTGATGGCCCAGCAATCGCTCGTCACCAATCCCTTGAATCCCCACTCCTTGCGCAGGATGTCAGTGAGCAGACGGGAGTTTCCGCAGCAAGGCTCACCCTCGAACCGGTTGTACGCACACATCACCTCCTGCACATCACCTTCCTGCACCAGTGCCTTGAATGCCGGCAGATAAGTCTCCCACAAATCACGGGCTGGCAACAGCTCCACATTGAACTGATGTCGATTCCACTCGGGACCGCTATGCACGGCAAAGTGCTTGGCACACGCCAGCAACTTTCTGTACTGTCCGTCGCGACCATACTCCACCTGCTCATTGCCCTGTGCGCCCTGCAGTCCGCGCACCACAGCCAGACCCATCTTCGTCGTCAGATAGGGATCTTCGCCGTAAGTCTCCTGTCCGCGTCCCCATCGAGGGTCACGGAAGATATTGATGTTCGGCGTCCAGAACGACAAGCCTTGATACTGCCTCATGCGTCCGTTCTCTCTGGCAATATTGTTCTTTGCCCGCGCCTCGTCGCTGGAAGCCGCAAACGCCCGTTCCACCAGTGCATCATCCCACGTCGCAGCCAGTCCCATCGTGATGGGATAGACCGTCGCCGTACCATTTCGTCCAATGCCGTGCAACGCCTCATTCCACCAATTGAAGGCGGGAATGTCCAAGCGATTGATGGCTGGCGACGTGTGCTCCATCAGCTGCGCCTTCTCCTTCAGCGTGAGACGTCCCAACAAATCCTTCGCCCGCTCTTCTGCCGAGAGGCTCGAATCCTTATAGGGTTGCGCGAAAGAAACTAAAACCGCACAACTCAAAGTGAAAAACAAAAGTATCTTCTTCATATACATTATTTCTTTAAATTGTGGGCTGCTTACTTAAAAATCTTCTGAGCGAACATCGTCAGGTAGATACGCCAGTTGCGCCAGATGTGTCCACCGTCATTCTCATAATACTCATACGGATACTGGTGCGCATCGAGATACTCCCTCAGTTCCGTGTTCATCTGCATCAGGAAGTCATCCTTGCCGATGGCAATCCAGAAGAGCTTCGGTTTCGAGGCAAACAACTTAGCCATCTGCGCATCAAACTTTGCGTCGTTCCTCCTCACCCGACCCGCTGCCGACTGCAAACCATAATAGTCGAACACCTCCGGATAGAGGCACGAAATGCCGAACGTATGACCGCCACCCATCGACAGACCCGTCACGGCACGCGCCTCACGCTTGCGGATGGTCTTGTAATGACTGTCCACGAAATTCACGATGTCCATGAAACTCTCCTCCATCGTCGCCTTCGCACCACGCTGGTTGAACGCATTCCCGTCAGGCGTGTACATACCCTCATGCCACCAGCCAGGCGCCGCATTGCACGTCGGATTTCCATTCGGCATCACCACAATCATCGGCACACACTTGCCCTCAGCTATCAGGTTGTCCATAATCTGCGACGCACGACCCAGATCACCCCACGCCGTCTCGTCGCCACCATGACCATGCAGCAGATACATCACTGGAAAACTCTTCTTCCCGTCATACGCCGCAGGAAGATACACCGTCATGCGCCGCTGCTGACCCAAGGTCGGACTGTCATACCACACGCGGCTCAACGTACCGTGCCGCACGTCATTCACCGAATACAGATGCCCCTTGTCACCCGTCTCCTTCGTCACGATGAAGATGTTGCTCAAGGTCGAGATGTCGCGGTTCACATAACTGTTCGCAGGGTCGATGAAACGCTGTCCATCTACCGAGATGCTGTACGAATACAGTTCTGGATTCAGCGGCTTCGTCGTTGCTGTCCACACCCCATTCTCCTGCTTCGTCATGCGGAGGCGTTCACTGCGGATTTCGCTGAAGTCGCCACTCACGCTCACCTGCTGAGCACTCGGATCATAGAAATTGAAAGTCACTGTCCCGTCAGCGTTGATGACGGGCGATGTCACGCGGGGTCTCTGCCCCAGCTGCTGCTGAGCCACACCATTCAGGGCAAGCAATCCGCAGATAGCGAGAAAAAGGATTCTCTTCATAAAGGTTGTCATGTCTTTGGTTAAATAAAACATTGTTTGTACGTGTTTATAAAAGAAATGTTTGTCGGGACAAAGGTACGAAAATTTTGAGTAAGCAAGTGAAAAGAGAACTGGTTTTCTTTTCCGAACGTGAAAAATTTATTCAATAAGTGAGGACAATACAAAGGGGAAAAGCATATTTTTCACTTTTATGGTCGAGCTCACCAATCTCTTTGATAAATCCTTGCTTGATCATAATTGAAATTTGTTTTTAGATGTTGGTTGTTTATTTTCCAAATGTTGGTGCGTTGGTGCGTTAGATTGTTAGAGCATGCAAACACCTGTTTTTCTGTACCTTGC
>JAFXVS010000070.1 GCA_017534815.1 Bacteroidaceae bacterium
CAGAATGTGATTCCTGTTCCGTTCCTGTCTTCCTTCATAATCGTGTTATTATTAATAGATAGTCCACCTGTTGTCGTGGTCAGCATTGCCCAATGTGATCTGCTTAGGCGAAATGCAGAACTCCTCATACTGGAGTGTTGGGTCTGTAGAGTCATAAACCTCTTTGTAGTCAACCATATAGCCTTCCTTGAAGTCCAGGTGCTTCATTTCGCCTCCCTGATGGTTGGGGAAAGTGATGGTGCCATCTTTTCTGTCTGACTCTGAACACATCCATTCAAGAAGGTCTGTGTTGCCATCGTCGTGTGACTTTACCTTTACATAGATTTTGCCTCCACGAACGGGACCTGCGGTCTGACCTTCAGGATCAGTGTCCTGATGGAGTTCGTATCTTACATAAAGAACTTCTCTTTCTTTCACGCCGTCAGCGTTGAAAGTAGTTACTCTTGCTGCCATAAAGCTTTAAGTTTTTAATTGTTAATAAAATAGGATTGATTATAAAGTTGTTGTATTATTTCACGTTCTGATCCCACTCAACACCTGCGTCACCGTTGTGTCCAGTCAGTTCGATGAAGAAGTTCTTAGCCGCGAAGAATGGCTTCAGTTCCACTTCAATCTTGATGTCCTTGGTGCGTGGGTCTTGGTTGATGCCCTTGAGGTTGTAGTTCTCGATGAGCTTGCCTGGACCCTTGTAGTCGCTGAGGAAGTCGTGAACAGCCTGCGTGAGTTCGTTCTTGACTTTCGAGTCCCAATTGATGAACGCTTCGTCGTTGAAGAAGTTCTGGAACACCTTGCCAATCCAGTCAAACACGCGGACGATAGGATACTCCTGCAAACCGAGTGTAGCACCGTTGTAGAGTGAACGGTTGGAGAAAGCCATTGTGCGACCATCTTCTTCCACCATTGGGATAACACCCTGGTCGATGAGTGCTGCGATTTCTGACTTACGAAGGTCAAGACGTGCACCCTTCACGTTGCCCAGAGTACCATACTTCTTACCGGCTGCACCCTGTGCGATGACAGTTTCCTCGGTGTTGCTCATACGGCCAGCCAAAGCTGCTGATGCTGGGAGATACACATCATCATCCTCACCTGCGAGTTCTGACTTCTTACGACCAAGGATGTAGTTACAAGTCATCACCACGTTGGCCATCTTAGCTTCCTGACCTTGCAGGTTAGCGTCATCCAGCTCGTCCTTCAACATGCTGAAGTTCTGGCTGTCCTTGAAGTCGGTGAGGAGGATCACCTTGTTGCGATAAGCTGTGTCTGCCCACATGCGTACAGTCGTTGCATCACCCAGATAACCTGGCATCACCACGAGGCTGTAGTTGTTCTTCAGACTCAGACGGTCATAGTAACGCTCCAACTCGTCACGGATAGCGAGCGTGTCCTCAGAGTCGTTATATTCCAACTCTTCCTTGTTCACGTTCATCAGGGTCAGACAATCAATCTTGCCCTGTCCAGCGTTGTTGAAGAAGGAGTCGAGTGCACGGTAAGTCACCTCCAGCTTGTGTACCTCGTCATGGATGGCGAAGAGGTTGTTCTTGAGGTTCTGTTCTGCCTTCTCACACTTGCCCTTGCAAGAATCGATGATGGCCATTGGGTCTGTTCCTCCTGATTCGAGGATGGACACCCAGAGGCTCAGCTCGTTCTTCAGTTTCTGACGGTTGTCAGCGTATGCTGCATCCTGAAGGAAGATGTTCTTGATGGCCTTACGACGTGGATCCATGTTCTCAACACCCTTGATGAGGCCTTTGAGCAACTGGAAACCGCCGAACTTGTCAAGTCCACCGAGGCTGCTCTGCAAGAGTTCCGCGGGGTTTTCTATTTTTTCTTTCTCACGAAGTTCCAAAGCCTCGCCTTGGGCTTCTTTTTTCAGTTCTTCTGCTGCCATAATATCTTTCTATTTTATTAGTCAGTTACGGTTAAGTTTACTATTCACTATGCCTCTTCCAGCTCTGCCAAGAGTGCTTTGAGGGCGTTCTTCAAGTTACCACGTGCTGCCTCGTCCTTCAACGTGTTGCGCAGGGTCTTGTTCTTCTCCAACTGGCGGATAACAGAGTTGTAGGCATCGATACGGCCTTTTGTCTCGCTCAGGAGTTCACTTTGGGCGATGAGTTGCTCATCCTCGAAGTCTTTGATGGACTTGAAGTCGAAGTCTTCGTAGATGGCTCCTCCTTCTTCCGTTTCGAGCGTTACGCCATTCTTGCTGGGCTGGTAGTGCTCAAACACGTCCTTCATGCTTTTTGCCTTAAAGCCTTCACGGTCTTCGTCGCTCGTTGGAGCTTCGTCTGTGAACTGGTCGGCATAGAGCGTTCTGTTCTGTGGGAACTCGATGATGCCGTCTTGTGCTTCAACGTCCAAGACTTTGGTAATAACAGTTTTTCTTGCCATAGTTTTAGTTTTTAAAAATTAATAATGTGTATTTGTTTTATTCTGTTGCTTCTGGAGATGCTGATGCAGGAGTTTCTGCTGGTTCTTCATCAGGTGTATCTATGTCCCAGCAAATCTGCTTCTGTTCCTCGTCATACTTCATGATGACCGTATCACCTGCTGAGATGTCACCAGAGATGATGAGTTTGGACAACGGACGTCTGATTTCCTTACGGATGATGCCGAGGATAGGACGTGCGCCGTAGTGGGCGTTGAAGCCAACCTTGGTCACATACTTGCGTGCTGACTCGTCAATCTCCAGTTTCACGCTCTGCTCGTTTAGGGTCTTGAGCAGGTTCTTGATGTGGATGTCGAAGATTCGGTCAATCATCTCTTCCGTGATGGGCGAGAAAGGAACGATTTCCGTCAGACGTGCTAAGAACTCAGGACGGAACTGACCCTGCATCACTTCGAGCATCTGGTCATGGGTCGGAACCTTGCCCTCACCAAACGACTTGAAGATGTAGTCGCTACCGATGTTGGAAGTGAAGATGATGAGTGAGTTGGAGAAGTCACCCACACGTCCAAGACGGTCGTGCAGCTTACCTTCGTCCAGAATCTGGAGGAAGAGGTCAAACACAGACTTGTGAGCCTTCTCAATCTCGTCAAACAACACCACGGAGTAGGGGTGCTGACGTATCTGATTCACCAGCAGACCGCCCTCTTCATAACCTACATATCCGGGAGGCGCACCGTAAAGCAAAGCTACGGAGTGCTCTTCCTTATATTCCGACATATCGAAACGGAGGATGCTGGTCTCGTCGTTGAACAGGAACTCTGCCAAAGACTTTGCCAGTTCCGTCTTACCCGTACCCGTCGGACCGAGGAAGAAGAACGAACCCATGGGCTGTCCTTTCTTGTTCAGACCGGAACGTGACTCATACACAGCGTCGAGGATGCTCTTGATGGCGTGATTCTGACCCACCACACGTTTGTGCAGGATTTCCTCTGCGTTGGAGAGACGTTCACGCTCTTCCGACTGGATGTTACCCATCGGAATGCCTGTCATCTTCGATACCACATCGCGTACAGCGTCCTTCTGGAGTTTATTCGTCTTGTTGGCCGATGCTTCCTGATTCTCGTCCAAGGCTGCCATCTCATTAGCTATCTTGGTCGAAGACATAGCTCGGTCGAGCAGATCAAGAGCTGATGATGGAAGATGACGGTCGGGCATGTATCGTTTCGCCAGACGGACAATCTCTGCTGGTACATCGTCCTCAATCGGCAGGTTGTGGAACTTCTCGTAGCTTTCGCGCTTGCTCTGGATAATCTCAACCGCCTGTTCCTCTGTGGGTTCTTCCACGGTGATTTTCTCGAAGAAGGCCGTGAACTCCTTGTCCTTCTCGATGTCCTTTGTGTAGCCGTCGATCGTTGATGTGCAGAGCACCTGCAACTGATTCTTCGACAACAGCTTCTTCAGCCCCGGCAGGATACCGTTCAGGGTCGATTGCTTGTCCTCCACCCTGTGGAAGTTCTCAACGACCAACAGCGGTTGTGCTTCAGCCAACAGAGCTTCCGTCACCTTCTTGAAACGGTCTTCAATCTCACCCTTATAGCTGACACCCTGACTCAGTGCGATGAGATCCAGCTCATAAGGTTGGAGATTCTCCAATGAGGCAGGTACTTTCTTGTCACGCAGACGTTGCAGGATACCACCGATGAGGCTGGTCTTTCCTACGCCCGTTTCACCCACGATGAGGATGTTTGCACGGTCTTTGCGAGCCAGCACTTCCACCACCGAGAGGATTTCCTTGTCGAAGCCCATGATGGGAGCTTCGGGCACTTCCGACAACATGGAAATGCAATACTCCTCCATACCTCCAGCAGCCTGTGCAGCCGATGCAGACTTCGGTGAAGTGCTTGCAGCAGCAGGCTTAGCTGGTGCTCCACTCTGGATGACCTGCTTGATCTTGTCAGCCTGCATCGGAAGCGTCTTCAGTTGCTCATACGAGAAACCAATACCCGGAGTGACCAACGAAGCCAGCAGACTCTCGAGCGTTACACTCTCCAGTCCACAAGTCTCACTGATTTCCTGTGCTTCCTTGATGACATTCTGCGTGTCGTGAGAGAGTTCGATGCCCTTCATACCGTAGGGAGACTTCTCACACTGCTTCATGCGCATGTCAGCCCAATCCACCATGTAGTAGTAGTCCTCGTCCAGCGTGTCCTCAATGAACGAAACGAGACCTACACTCTTGTGGAGCAAGGCACGCAGCAGATGGGCTGGTTCAATTTTCGGAGACTTGTTGTCAGTTGCGTACGATTGAGCAATGTGCAGCAAGTCAATGGGAAGGTTTTCCAACAATTTTGAATACTTGTCCATAGGCGATAGGTATTATAAAAGTTCAGTTTAGAGAATTCAATTTTGAAGTTAAAGGAAAGTTGTCGCTTTGTCCTTCTATACAACTTCCTCATTTTCAGCATGAAACAAATCTTTACTTCACCCCTTTTTCTGTAAAAGGATGTCTTTCAGCCGATTAAAATGCAGACAAAATGAAATAAGCCTCATAGGAAGCCTTTCAGTTTTGGTAAATCTCGTTTTGGTCCCAGGTACGGGAAAATTTGTCGCAAAGATATTGAATATTTATGGAAAAACAAATAAATTTCTAAGAAAATGCAGCGAGAAAAGTAAAAAAACGGCATTTTTTCCTGCAATCAGGTCAACTCCGTTCCCATTTTCCATCTTCTTAAAGCACTGAAAAATTTTTTTAGAGCGATGGTTGAGCTGTCAGCAATAACCCTGCATTATTGGGAAATAAGCGTGCCTTATTGGGAAATAACCCTGCGTTATGGAGCGGCAAACCTTGAGAAAATTTCCATGAAAGTGACACGAGTGACAGCGACAAAATGACAATAAGCATTTTGTCATTTGTCACTTGTCATTTTTCGGTGTAAAATGAATTTGTGAGAGGGGTTGACGAAGTTAATAAAAATGAAAAATTGGATTTTCGTTTTGTATTGTGGATGGTTAGTCGTATCTTTGTGCCCACAAACTAATGATGTCAATGAAAAGGAAGATTGTGATCGCGCTGATGGGCCTCCTTCTGCTGGGGGTGGAGATGAACGCTCAGCCCCGACGGGAGGAGGTGATGCGCGTGATGGAGTTGGCTAATGACCATTTCATGAGGAAGTATCCTGACCCGGGGAAACCGACGTTTGTGAAGAAGGAACGTCCATCGAATCTGTGGACAAGAGGGGTGTATTTTGAGGGTTTGACGGCTCTGATGGAGGTGGAAGGGATGTTTGCCAATGAGAAGTTTTTCACTTATCGACGATATATTGAGGATTGGGGTGAGGCTCATCAGTGGACACCCAGAAATGGTGTGAAGACAAGGGATGCTGATGATTATTGCTGCTGTCAGACGTATCTGGATATGGGACATGATGAACCGACGATAGCGTGTATGGAGAATCTGATTGCTTGTCGTCAGGTACCTCAGACTCAGGGTAATGGCTCGTCAACGGGTTCGTTTGGTGATTGGACTTGGATTGACGCTATTCAGATGGGTTTGCCAGTGATGACGAAGCTGAGTCAGAAGATGCGGAAGCAGGGTAGGGCTGATTGGAAACGTTACGCTGAACAGGGTTGGCAGATGTACCGAACCAGCCGTGACTCGATAGCAGGAGGGCTGTTTAACAAGCAGGAGGGTCTGTGGTGGAGAGATAAGGATTTTGTTCCTCCATTTACGACTCCGCAGGGTAAGAACTGTTATTGGAGCAGAGGTAACGGATGGGTGTACGCAGCTTTGGTGAGAGCAATGGAGTCGTTGCCTCAGGACCCGCATTGCAAGGATTATCGGAAGGACTATCTGAAGATGACGAAGGCTCTGGTGAAATGTCAGCGGGAGGATGGTTTTTGGAATGTCTCGCTACATGATGAGGAGGATTATGGGGGTGTGGAATTGTCGGGCACATCGTTGTTCATCTATGGTATGGCTTGGGGTGTACGGAAGGGGTATCTGAGTCAGAAGAAATACTTGCCGATCATCTTTGATACATGGGAAGCTATGGTGAAGACTTGTGTGCATGAGGATGGTGTGTTGGGCTATGTGCAGGGCACGGGTAAGGAACCGAAGGACTCTCAACCAGTGACCTACGATAAGGAACCAGACTTTGATGATTATGGTTTGGGATGTTTCTTGCTTTGTGGTACGGAAATTGTTAAACTCATAGAAAACCTGTAGGAATATGAGGCGTTTATCCTATATATTAATAATGTGTTTTGCCCTGCTGGCAAGTTGTTCGTCGGGCAATGGAAAGAAATCGTCAGTGAAGGGTAAGGTGCAGAGCGCTCCTTACGAACTGCTGGTTGTGGCCAACAAGGATTGGCTGAAAACGGAGACTGGTCAGAAGCTGGTGGAGGTGGTTGAAGCTCACATCAGCGGACTCCCTCAACGGGAAGGTAATTTCCGTGTGACGTATGTCAATCCTGAGGCCTTCAAGGGTGTGTTCCAGTTCTATGCCAACATCCTGGTGGTTGATGTGGACGCGAAGTATGTGGAACCGAAAATGACGTTGGAGAGGGATCTGTACGCACGTCCGCAGGTGGTGGAAGGGTTGTTTGCCCCGACCGATGTGGAATTTGTGAAACTGTTGGAAGCACACAAGAAGGATGTCCTCAAGGAGTTTAATGAGAATGAGTTTGCCCGTGAACGTGGATTTCTGGAGAAGAACTATAACGGAGCGGTGATGGCACAGGTGAAGAAGCAGTTTGGAGTGAGCATCAAGGTACCGCAGGATGTGGATGACATGAAGATAGGCAAGAACTTCCTGTGGGCATCGGCAAGCAAGAAGGACTTTCAGCAGAATGTGTGTATCTATACGCTGCCTTTGACGGATAACCTCTCCCCGGAGGATGTACGGGACTCGGTGATGAAAGTGAACATCCCGGGTGATCGGGAAGACCAATGGATGGAAACCGACCGACGAACGGTGATGATGGATGACATCACGAGACCGGACTTGGTGGTTGTCCGTGGTCTGTGGGATATGAGGAACGACGCGATGGGTGGTCCGTTTGTCAGCTACTTCTATGTGGACACGGTAGGTAACCGCCTGTTGGTGGCTGAAGGTTTTGTGTTTGCTCCCGACAAGAAGAAACGTCCCATCATGCGTCAGTTGGAAGCAGCACTGCAAACCTTGACATTTGATGGCAAAAAGTAGCCTCTACCCACATTTAGGTATGATTTTTGTGTGGGGAAGTCATTTTCTCTACCTAAAATTTGGTAGGTAATGAAAAGTTTTCCTACATTTGCACTCGCAAATTAAAAAAGTAATCAACCAGATAATAAAAAGTAAAGAACTATGGCTTACGTAATTAGTGACGATTGTGTAATGTGTGGAACTTGCGCAGGTGAGTGTCCATCAGGTGCTATCAGCGAAGGTGATGGCAAGTATGTTATCGATGCAGACGCATGTGTAGATTGCGGTACTTGCGCTGATGCTTGTCCTGCAGGTGCTATCGCTCCAGGTGAGTAAAGACAACTCTGTGCAAATTTGCACCTTTTTTTGAATTTTAGCGGCATTCTCTTTTCGAGTTTGCCGCTTTTTGTGTACCTTTGCACATCAATTAAGCTAATTAACAATGAAAAGTAACCTATTTTTTGTGAAACGTCTTTGGGCGTGTACACTGATTCTTTCGTTTGCATTGACAAGTCTCGCACAGACCATCGACCTGAGCGGGACATGGCAATTCCAGCTGGATCGTGAGGGGAAAGGTGTGGAGAATAAATGGTATGAAACGGACTATCAGATGAATGATGTCATCACCTTGCCAGCTTCGATGCCGCAGCAACTGAAGGGTGATGATGTCAGTGTGGACACGAAATGGGTGGGCTCGCTCTATGATTCCAGCTATTTCTATAATCCTTATATGGCAAAGTACCGCAATCCGGGGAAGGACCTGAAACTGCAGTTCTTCTTGACTCCCGACAAGCATTATGTGGGGAAGGCATGGTATAAGAAAACGGTGACTTTGCCTGAAGATGAGGCTGTACCGATGTATACCTTGTATTTGGAACGCCCTCACATCACGACGGAAGTATGGGTGAACGGTGAGAAGGTGGAAGGAACGCAAAAGTCCTTGTCGGTACCTCATGTGTATTATTTGTATGGATTGTTGAAACCAGGTGAGAACACCATAGCCATTTGTGTGGATAATGACCCTGAAACCGTGAAGGTGGGACAAGACTCGCATTCCGTGACTGACCAGACGCAGGGTGATTGGAACGGTATCGTCGGCAAGATTGAATTACGTCCGTTTAATGCGATAGACGAGGTGAAGGTCTATCCCGATGTGGACACGAAAACGGCGAAAGTGCATCTGGAGATGTTGGATTGTAAGCCCCGTCAGAAAGTACAGGTCACGTTGAAAGCTACGGCATTCAATACGGACAAGGTACATGTGGTGGAGAGTAAACCCGTGGAACTGACACTGAACAACTCGGAGGTGGTTCCTTGTGACATTACCTTACAGATGGGAGATGAAATGTTGTTGTGGGATGAGTTCCATCCACAACTCTATCGGTTGGAAGTAGAGGTGAAGGCAAAGGATGGAGTGGTGTCTCGTAAGGAAACGGTCTTTGGTATGAGGAAAATGGAAATCAAGGACAAGATGTTTTATCTGAACGGACATGAAATCCTTCTACGTGGAACGGTGGAGAACTGTGACTTCCCTCATACGGGTTACCCTCCGATGGATCTGGAGGCATGGATGAAAGTGTTCAAGACCTGCAAGTCGTATGGGCTTAACCACATGCGTTTCCATAGCTACTGCCCCCCGGAAGCCGCATTTATGGCAGCCGATTTGACAGGCTTTTATCTTCAGCCTGAAGGACCGTCATGGCCGAATCATGGTGTGCGATTGGGTAGGGGAGAACCTATCGATAAATATCTGATGGATGAAAGTGTGGCAATAGCCAATGAATATGGAAACCATCCATCTTTCACGTTCTATGCATTTGGCAATGAACCCGCTGGTAATTGGGTTCCTTGGTCAACCGAGCATGTGGCAGAGATGAAAGCCTATGACCCTCGACATCTGTACTGTGGATTTAGTGTTGGAGGTGGTTGGGCTTGGCAACCTGGTAGTGAATATGCTGTAAAGGCAGGAGCTCGAGGTCTGAATGAATGGGCAAGAAGTGCGCCCGAATCGGTGGTGACTTTTGAGAGTAACATCAGCCTGTATAATGGAAAAGATATGCCGAACACACCCATCACGATGCCGTTTGTGAGTCATGAGACAGGACAGTGGTGCGCGTTCCCTAACTTTGATGAAATCAGCAAATATACGGGAGTGAATAAAGCCAAGAACTTTGAGATATTCCGCGATTTATTGAGAGATAATGGAATGGAATCACGTGCTCACGATTTCTTGATGGCATCTGGCAAGTTGCAGGCACTCTGTTATAAGGCAGAAATTGAACGCACGTTGAGAACACCGAAGTACGCAGGTTTTCAGTTGCTGTCGCTGAACGACTATTCGGGACAGGGCACAGCACTGGTGGGCGTGACCGATGTGTTTTTTGATGATAAGGGGTATTGTAACGGGGATAGATTTGGTGAGTTTTGTGCTCCGATTGTTCCATTGGCAAAGTTTCCCAAGTTTACCTATCAGACCGATGAAACATTAGAGGTGGAAGTGGAATTGAGCCAGTTTGCAGACAAAGAACTGAAGGGTGTGACTCCTTATTGGGTTATATTTAAGCAAGGCGATATATCATCAGAAGGTCCGTGTGAGGAGGAAGTATATGCAGAAGGCACATTGCCTGCATGCGACCTCCCTATTGGCGGTAATATCAGTCTCGGGAAAATATCCGTTCCGTTGTCAAACATCCAAGAGGCCACAAAGATGCGGTTGTGCGTGTCCATCCCCAATACCAAAGAATATGTACCAGAATGGGATAACAGGATTCCAGGATGGAAGGATGCCGTGAATCGTTGGGAGTTTTGGGTCTATCCGACACCAAAACAAGATGTTGTGAAGTATGAAAAAGATTGGATTCCGAAAGGGGTCTATGTGACTGATTCGTTGGATGAAAAGGCTCAGAAGACGTTGAAGAAAGGTGGTAATGTGTTGATTTGTGCGGCAGGGAAAGTGACTTACGGCAGGGAAGTGGTTCAACAATTCACTCCTGTGTTCTGGAACACCTCATGGTTCAAGATGCGTCCCCCACATACGACAGGAATCTATGTGGAGAATACTCATCCAATCTTTGACCTTTTCCCTACCGACTACCACTCTGATATGCAATGGTGGGAGTTGGTGAATCGTGCTCAGGTCATGCAGTTCACCGATTTTCCGGAGGATTTCCAGCCACTTGTGCAAAGTATTGACACGTGGTTTGTCTCTCGAAAAATTGGTATGCTCTTTGAAGCCAATGTAGGTAAGGGAAAACTGGTGATGACGACGATTGACATCACTAATAACTTGAACAAACGTATTGTGGCCCGTCAGATGCGGGAATCCATTCTTGCCTATATGCAGTCGGACAAGTTCAAACCTCAGTGGACAATTGACGAACAACGGATTTCGGATTTGTTCACAAAAGTGGCAGGAGAAATAAACATGTACACGAAGGATTCGCCGGATGAGTTGAAGCCAGCACTTGTGAGTCCTACTAAACCAAAACAATAAGGATGAAAAAGTTCTTTGTACTTTTAGCTTGTAGTTTTTCACTTTTAGTTTGCAATGCCCAGACCTACTCTTTTGATGGTCGTGACAAGGCTGCCATCCAGATAACTCCATCCGATACCTTCACTTCTGAGAAGGGGTATGGCTATGATTTTCAAGAGGTCATCAACGCAGCACGGAAGTCGCAGAATGAAACTTATCATCTTTCGGATGGAATCTTTTATTTCTCAGTGGCTGTTCCTGATGGAAATTACAAAGTGACCGTCACCCTCGGATCGAAGAAGATGAAGGGCAACACCACTGTTCGTGCGGAATCACGCCGCTTGTTTCTTCAGAATGTGGAAACCAAGAAAGGGGAGTTCAAGACCTGCTCTTTCATCGTGAATAAGCGCAACACGACTATCCTGCTTCCTGATGGTAAGACGGATTATGTGCGCATCAAGAAACGTGAGGAGACCAAGATGAATTGGGACGATAAACTCACCATCGAGGTGAATGGTGATGCCCCAGCAGTTTCTTCCATCAAGATAGAACCCGCCAATGATGTACCGACCTTGTGGCTTTGTGGTAATTCGACGGTCGTTGATCAAGATGAAGAGCCTTGGGCATCGTGGGGACAGATGATAACCCGTTGGTTTACAGACCAAGTCGCTGTAGCCAATTATGCCGAAAGCGGGGAAACCGCTACATCCTTCATTGCTGCAGGACGTCTGAAGAAGATTGTCTCGCTGATGAAGTCTGGTGATTATATCTTTATGGAGTTCGGACATAATGACCAGAAAGAAAAACGTCCGGGTAGTGGGGCTTTTTATAACTATGTATATGCATTGAAGCAATTTGTGGATGAGGCACGAGCAAAAGGCGTAACCCCCATCTTTGTTACACCCACGCAACGACGTTCGTTTGATAAAAACGGCAAGATCCAGGAGACACATGCAGATTATCCTGATGCTATGCGATGGATGGCAAAGGATCTGGGCATACAACTGATAGAATTGCACGATATGACCAGGACGTTTTATGAGTCAATGGGTGTGGAGGAGAGTAAGCACGCTTTTGTCCATTATCCGGCTCACACTTATCCTGGGCAAACGACAGCATTTGCAGACAATACCCATTTCAATCCATACGGAGCATTTGAGATTTCGAAAATGATTGTGGAGGGAATGAAGAGCGCCCATCTTCCTGTTGTTGATTTTTTACGTGATGATTACATCTCTTTTGACCCTTCACAACCCGATGATTGGACAAGTTTTCATTGGAATGACGCTCCTTTTATCGACATCATAAAGCCCGATGGAAACTGATGTGATGGAGACACGAAATAGCGTTTGAAAGTGCTGAAAATTCACTTTTCTGCATTGGGACGAGAAAAAGGGCATAAAAAATTTTTGCCTTTTTTCTTTTGTAGTATTTAAGAAATTCGTACATTTGACCTTAGTTTGTAAAAAAACTGCCTAAATCTGTGACTTTAGCGAGGCTAATTAATCACAAGTATGCGTCTAACGCTTTGAAAGACATCCTGTTAAAAGGAATGGGGTGAAGTAAAGGTGTGCGCTGACCTAAAAACTGCTTAA
>JAFXVS010000071.1 GCA_017534815.1 Bacteroidaceae bacterium
AACCAGAAATAAGATACGTTTGGCTCCTCCAAATTTTAGGAGACGATAGGCAGCAGTTATGGCAGTAAAAGTTTTACCTGCACCAGTTGCCATATGAATAAGTGAACGCTCACGATTCAAACCAAACGATCTCTCCAAGCCAGCTACAGCAGTTTTCTGGCAATCCCAAAGTTTTTCTTCTGGAATAGGTGGGAAATGCTGAAGGCGGGTTCTGAATGTCGTTCCCTTAAAATCAGGGTGAGTTTTATACTCATCAATTAAAGACTTTAAATACTCCGGTCGATGGAAAGAGTATATAGGGTGGCTTCTTGGATTAGGATCTTTTAAGTCTTTGTATTGTATAACTTCACCAGTAGCCATATAGCAGAAGCGTAAATCATTAGGGTCATATTTGCCCTTCAGACCCTCTGCAAAATAATCTTCTCCTTGCTGGAGATCATCTATAATTAAATTGACACCCCTTTCGTCACGTTTGGCCTCAATAATTCCACATGGATATTCATCAATGAAAAGAGCATAATCGACTTCATTACCCTTGGTAGTCCTAAACTCACGAACTGCAACACCAAGCGAAGCTGTTCTGTCAAATTCTGACATGTCTTGAATAACCCAACCAGCTGCTTCAAGTTTGGCATCTATACTTAATCTTGCTTTTGCTTCAGGATCCATAGTCTATAGTTTTTTAATCTGTTATTCAATAATCAAATCTCTTAATTCACACTCCAGCAGTTCAGCAATCCTATCCAATGTCGGCAGGGTAGGTTGAGTGATATTGCTACACCACTTAGATACCGTCACAGCAGTCACGCCTAACTGTTCAGCAAGCCAAACACCAGTTTTGTCTTTCTCAACTAGCACTAGTTTTAGGCGATTTAATTTCTTCTTATCCATGTTTAATATCTTAAATTCTGATGCAAATATAGCCATAAAAGTTGATATTGGAGTTCATTTTATCTTAAAACATATTAAAATGCGGGTTTTAGAGTATGTTTTATTACCTGAAAAGGCGATTTACTGGAGATTTTTGATTATTTTTGCAAACCAGAAAGAGAGTATTACACATTATTATATATAATAAGAGGTGACAACTATTAGTATTTACATAATCGCTGCAATGCTGACAATCAGCCTTCTTACAGGAATGAAAAATTCTTGTAAACGGGGTTACATAATCTTCGACCGTATCGACCTTCAAGTGGAAGTCGAAAGTGTACCCTTCGAAGACATCGCCAAAGCCCCCAAGGGTGAATCTTCTGCCGCCATTCGCGAACGAGTGCTCAAGGCTCGTCAGATTCAGAATGAACGCTACAAGGATGTCAAAGGCGTCCATTGCAACGCTCAAATGACAACATCCCTACTTCAGAAGTATGTACAACTCGATGACCAAGCCCTCAACCTTCTGCGCACAGCCATGAAGAAGTTCAACCTCTCTGCTCGTGCTTATGACCGCATCCTCAAGGTATCACGCACCATTGCTGACCTCGAAGGCGCAGAGAACGTACAAAGCCACCACATCGCTGAAGCTATCGGGTATCGGAATCTCGACAGAGATAACTGGGTGGAGTAATTCAGAGACTGCTCCCTTTTTGCAGTTGACGACGATAAATCCAAGCAAAGTAGAAGCACAGCGACAAAGCTGCCAGCACCACGAGAGTAGTCCACAACAAGGTGGAGTGTCCTCCATCAGCACCTGTGCCATTCAGCCAATTCACAGCTGAGTGGAGGGTATCCAATACATTCTCTTTGCACGAATCAAGCAATTCTTGTGGCACGATGGAGTCTGTTCCATCGGGAACCTTCACTGTGTCAATCCTGGGCTTGACAACTTCTGTGGTGTCTGGATCGATAATGATGCGAGGAGTCCTGGGTCTTCCAGGCCAAGCAATGTCTAAAAGATTGAACATAAGCATATTATTTTAATGATTAAAAGATATCTCCATACAAATAGTTGCTGGTAAAAATACTAATACAAACGAAGAGCATAAACAAAAGCCATCCAACGAGGAAACTGATAGCATTGCACAGGAAACTGTAGATGGTTGCTTGTTTAAGACTTCGAGTGAAGAACCAATACCACACGGCCTCAATGAGGAAAACCGCCACTTCGCCAATGAGGATGCTGCTGAGACTTTCATCAATGAAGTTGAGGTAGAGATTCAGCGGCACGTTAGTCAACACATTGACGGCAATGGAGGAGAGCAACACTTTCTTCCGCCGTTCTTTCAGCATCCACAACACCCCATACTCGATGAGGATGGTGGGGATGAGGGCACCGATGATTCGCACAATGGGAAGTTCTGTCTGCGCTAGCAGATACCCAGGCATCAATGCTGCAGCCAACAATCCGAACGCCAATCCTTCCCGTCCCCTCAAGAACACATTCGCCCAATAGAGCGTGATGGGCATGGTGCAATTGACCAAGAAGAGTCCTGTGAGCACCACACTGATATGCACATCCTTGCCTATGAAGCAGAGGATGGCTCCCAACACCATGAGCAACACAGCCTTCCACATGCCCAATCCTTTCACCAACCAGCCGCCTGCCATCTTTCCCAACATTGATGTGGCTCCCAACACCAGAATGAGGACTCTGCCCTTTGTGATGCCCACCGTGAAAGCCTCGCTTGCAAACGAACGACCAGCCACAATAAGCATAATGAGGACGATAAAGAACCAAATACCGTTCCAATCTCCAAAGACAGAATAACAACCATCTTCATAAGTGTATCTCCTTTCTGGAAAAAGGAATACGGCGGTCATCGCCAACAGGCATATACTCAGCAAAAGTGCATAGAGTAAAAGCCATGAAGCAAACACAGCTCCGATTGCCAGTCCGAAGGCACCAGTCGAGACAAACACGCCCAATGCACGGATGTCATTCTCTGTGCGGACAGCCGTCTGCTTTCCTCCCCATACGTGAAAGAGCGAGTTTCCTATACCAAGAAGAACGGATACGACCAATAGCCCATAGCCTGTCGTCTGCTGTCCGTTGTCCGTTGTCACAGCCGCCATCATCACCGCCAATGTCAGCAACAGAACCGATGCCAGCAGCATCCAGTGCTTTTGTTTAAGGCTGTCTGCCATCCATCCTGTAAGAGGTTGTGTGAGAAACGCCAGCACATTATAGACCACATACGTCATCACCATCTCAGCACAATCAGCGGTCGTAAGATATAGGCAACAGATGCACAAACCATCGACGAGGAAATGAAGCAAAGCGCTCACTCCTGTCAATCTGATGCACTCATATCGGCAGCGTTCAGGCATAGTCGTTTCGTCATCTTTTGCTGCAAAAGTACATAAAAATACACATGTAAACATAAAAAGAGAGACTCTTTTTGTTTATTTTAGGAAATTTTATATACCTTTGCCAAAGAATAATCATTCAAGAAACGCACTTTTATGGATTTTGTCATCCAGATAATCATAAAGTGGGTTTGAACATCACAAAGATATTCTATTAAACATTCAATATGAGAAGAATCTTATCCACATTATTAGGATTTACCTTGCTGCTGATGGGTTGCAAGGAGAAGCCTGTGGTGAATGCGGATTATGTGTCGCCAGCACCTGTGTTTTGTGAGGATTCGGCCTATGCGTATGTGGCTGAGCAATGTGCGTTTGGTCCTCGAGTGATGAACTCAGCGGCGCACGATTCGTGTGGAGAGTATATAGCCAGGAAGTTCAAGAGTTTTGGCGCAGTGGTGTATGACCAGTATGCTGATGCGAAACTCTATAATGGCACACCTGTGAAGATGCGTAACATCGTGGCATCGTACAATCCGGAGGCTGCTGCCCGCATTCTAATTGCTGGGCATTGGGACAGTCGTCAGTGGGCAGACAACGACCCAGACGCGGCGAATCATAACACGCCTATTGATGGTGCGAATGATGGTGCGAGTTCAATTGGTGTGATGCTGGAGATTGCCCGTCAGTTGCAGTTGGCCAATGATTCCAATCAGGTGAAGATTGGGGTGGATCTGATTTGCTGGGACGCTGAGGACAGTGGTGAGTCAGCCAGCGGCAATGAGAGCAGTTGGTGTCTGGGCAGTCAGTATTGGTCGGGCATTCGTCACATCGAGGGTTACACAGCTCGTTATGGCATCAACCTTGATATGGTGGGTGGTGGTAACACAGTCTTCTATCGTGAGCAGTACTCGATGGGGTATGCTCCGACGATGGTGGACAAGGTGTGGGGAGCTGCCCAGCGCATTGGATATGGGAAGTTTTTCAGTTATGACCAGGATGGGGGATACATCACAGATGATCACTTGCAGGTGAATCGTGGGGGCATTCCGTGCATCGATGTGATTGGCTTCGACTCAGAGAACGGAGGATTTCCCAGAACATGGCACACATTGGACGATAATATCAAACATATTAACAAGGAAACACTGAAGGCGGTAGGACAGACGATGCTGGAGGTGATATGGACGGAGGAAAATTGAAGAATATGACAATAGAGGAAAGACAGCAAGAGGTCATCGAAGAGTTTGAGGGTTTCGATGATTGGATGGACAAGTATCAGATGCTGATTGACTTGGGCAATGAGCAGGAACCGCTGCCAGAGCAGTATAAGGTGGAGAGCAATCTCATCGACGGCTGTCAGAGCCGTGTGTGGTTGCAGGCAGACTTGACGTCCGAGGGGAAGATTCATTTTCAGGCGGAGAGTGATGCGCTGATCGTAAAGGGTATCGTCACGTTGCTCATTCGTGTACTGGACAATCAGACTCCAGACGATATTTTGAATGCCGATCTCCATTTCATTGAGGACATCGGTCTGAAGGAGCATCTCTCACCGACACGAAGCAATGGACTCTTGTCGATGATGAAACAAATGAAGATGTATGCCATCGCTTTTAAATCAAAAATAAATGCATCATAAGACCCTTCCTCGTTTTGGTTGGTAACTAAAACGAGGTTTAGGTTAGCAACCAAAACGAGGTTCGACTTGGTAACCAAAACGAGGTAGGGGTTTTTACACGATATAAGATGAAGGAATTTTTCAATCAGATGGGCAAGTATTTTGCCCGCTATAAAGGTTACATTGTCGGTACGTTTGCCATGAACATCTTGGCGGCACTGTTCAATGTATTTTCATTCTCCATCCTTCTGCCAATCTTGCAGATTCTCTTCAGGGTAAACACTGAACGGTATGAGTTCATCGAATGGGGAACAGGCGGTATGGGCAACCTGCTGGAAGTGGCGAAGAACAATGGCTACTACTATTCTCAGCAGATGGTGGACAGCTATGGACCATCCACCACCCTCCTGTACTTAGGCATCATCCTCGCCTCGCTCACCTTGCTGAAGACTGCCACTTACTTTGGCGGTTCAGCCTTCTTGATGCCGCTTCGTACTGGTATCGTACGTGACATTCGTTCCGACATTTACAAGAAGATTCTTTCCTTGCCGCTATCTTTCTTCTCAGAGGAACGGAAGGGTGACATCCTGGCACGTGTCAGCACTGATGTGAACGAGATTGATGGCAGCATCACTTCTTCACTTGACATGCTCATCAAGAACCCCATCTTCATCTTGGTGTATGTCGGCACGATGTTCGCTATGAGCTGGCAACTCACCCTGTTCACGCTCTTGGTGGTGCCCG
>JAFXVS010000072.1 GCA_017534815.1 Bacteroidaceae bacterium
CAATGAGGTATAAGCTCCTGAGAAGTAGTTTTGTGTCAACTTCTCACTGTTCAAACCTACGGTCGCCTTCAACGTGAAATCCCCCAACTTGTAACTTGCCCATACGTTGGAGAGCAGGTAGTTGTTGATGTTCTCAGCCACGCTTTCCTTGAGGTCATAGACGGGGTTGGAAGAGTGGTCGCCAATGGCAAAGTAAGCATATTCGTAAGGGTTCGTGAAGTTGTACGAGCCGTCAGCATTGTACACAGGAATCACTGGTGGCATGAGCAGGGCATACACAAAACTGTTGGTGATACCGGCTGAGAAAGGTGACGAGTTGAACACCTGCTCTTCAGTGGTGGTAAAGCCCTGTTGCTTGCTGCGTCCATAGGTGGCATTGACACCAAACTTGAGGTTCTTCTGCAATTCCCACTCCGTGTTGATGTGGAAGTTGTAGCGTTGGAAACCTGTGTTGAGCACGATACCATCTTGGTCGGTGTAGTTGGCTGAGAAGGCATAGCGGCTCTTGTCGGTGCTGCCATTCACAGACAACTCATGTCCTTGCTGCACGGCTGTACGGAGCACGGCATCCTGCCAGTCGGTACCCTTGCCGAGTGCCTTGATTTGCTCGTCTGTGTAGCCACCCTTATTGCTGAAGTAAGTCTTCTGGAATTGTGCCCATTCAGAGGCATTCAGCAGGTCGAGATGCTTGCTCACGTTACTGATGCCCAGGCTGTAACCATAGGAGATGTGGGCTTTCTTCTCACCCAACTTGCCCTTCTTCGTCGTGATGAGGATGACACCATTGGCACCACGAGAACCATAGATGGCGGTAGCACTCACGTCCTTCAACACCTCGATGCTCTCGATGTCGTTGGGATTGATGGTTGCCAAAGGGTTGAGACTGCTCTCGATGGCACCCAAACCCGTGCCGCTGTTGCTGGCATCCTTGTAGTAGATGAAGCCATCGACTACGTACAGAGGCTCGTTTGAGGCATTCACAGAGTTACCGCCACGGATGCGGATGCTGCTGTCAGCACCAGGCTGTCCACTGGCTGCCGTCACATTGAGTCCTGCCACCTGACCGCTCAAAGCTCCGTCAAGGGTGCTGGCAGTGCTGTTCTCAAACACGTCAGCCTTGACCGTCACGACTGAACCCGTCAACTGAGTCCTGCTCTGTGTGCCGTAACCTACCACAACCACATCGTTCAGGTAACTGCGCTTCTCAGTCAGCTTCACGTTGATGTCCTCCTCGTCATCATAAACGGTGACAGTCTGGGGACGATAGCCCGTGAAACTGATGTTCAACTTGACGGGCAAGGATTTTACGTCGAGGGCGAAGTGTCCGTCGATGTCGGTTGTCACACCCTTGCCATCGGCATATTTAACCGTTGCGCCGATGATGCTCTCTCCTGTTGCGGCATCCACAATGGTGCCCTGAATCTTCTGTGCCAAAGCTACAAAAGAGGTAGCGACGGTCAGCACCGCCGCTAAAAACAATCTTTTCTGTGTCATAATGATGACGTTTTTCCAGCCCACGCGCTGGGCGTTTTTTAATATAATTAGTTCGTTTTATCCGTTCAATCAGTTGTTCTGTGCCAAGAGCCTCAACTGACTCTCCACCTCTTTGCTGGTGAGTTGGAGGAAACCCGCCTCGTGGTTGTACTGCTGACCTTCACGCACCACCCATTGGAGGAAGTTATCGATGTCGGCATCGAAACTGTTGTAGGTGAAACCTATCTCCTCCACAGGAATCAGGTCGATGTCCTCGTTTTCGATGAGTTCGAGCGTTTCGTCCAGATTGCCAGAACGGAGCACTTCGCTTTGCGTCTTCTTCACGCCCAAAGGCAACAGGGCGAGATCGCTGCGGAGGGTGCGAGAAGAGAGGTCGTAGAGGTTGCTCAAAGCATTGAACGTGACAGAAGCCTTGTCCTCGCTGATGGCGGAGAGCAGGTAGAGATCATCGCCAGCGATGCGGTTGCCACGCAGGTCATCAATGGTGCGTCCGAAGTGAGATGCGAAGATGCCCGACAAGGAAGCCTTGCTGCTGCCTGAATAGACGGTCAGCTTGTCCTTCAGCTTGTTCTTCTTGCCTTCCACTTCTTCCTCATACTCCTCGTCGAGGTCTTCAGCCGTGAAGAACAGACTCTTAATGTCCTTGCTCTTCCACTCTTTCTTCTGGATGTCATTCAGCAGCGGATTCTCCGTCGAAGTGACGGGCAGCAGAGCATAGCGACCCACATAGGTCACGTTCCCATCCTCCTGATGACGAGTCACAAGCGTAAGGTCTGCATCCGCGTTCTTGCCGCTCACAAGGGCAATCTCCACATTCGGATTCACGGCTTTGTAACCCTCAATCCAGCGTTCCACCAAGGCCTTACTTGCCTTGTTCACTTTCACAGTAATCACACCGTCGTTCTGTGACGTTGCTGCACCCACCGAGAGTGCCACCGCAGCAAATGCTGCTATCAAAAATGCTTTCACTTTCATATCTTTATATATTATTAATGTATCGTCCTTTTAACTCCCCTTCAAATCCTTTCCCTTCTAAATGACTCCGTCTTATTCCTTCTTGCAAGGCATAGCTCAAACAAGTTTGTACTCTGCTCTTGCTTCGTTCGTCATTTCTGGTGCAAAGGTACGGACATTTCCCATACCCCAGAATCCCTTTGATGAGGGATATTGATACCATCAATATGGTATATCAGGGTAATCTTTCTGCTGCCGATGTGCCGCGTAGATATATTTTCCAAAGAAAGGCACTCTCCTTGGTAAAAAATTAAAGTCGCCGTACCTTTGCAGCGGATTAAGAAATAAGACATGGACAAAAAAACTATCATCATTGCAGACAATCAGGATATTACACGGTTGGGACTCAAGACACTGGTGCGAGGAGCGCTGAAGGATGTGGAGGGACTGGACGTGAAGGAATTGAGCCGCAGGGCGGAACTGATTGCCGAACTGAAAGAGAATCCGTCAGCGGTGGTCATTATCGACTACACGCTCTTCGACCTTGGCAGTACGGACGAATTGCTGAATCTCTCCGACCGCTTTCCCTATGCGCTGTGGGTATTATTCTCCGACGATCTGACAGAGAGTCTGATACGTCGGCTGAGCGTGGAGCAACAGTTCAGCATGATTCTGAAAGATGATTCGGCACAGGAAATCGTCACAGCGTTGAAATGCGCCATCACAGGAGTACGCTTCCTCTGCCATCAGGTGACGAACCTCTTGCTCACTCCACCACCCCAGCAGTCAATCGCGGAACGTGACCAGCTGACGGCTACGGAGAAGGAGGTGCTGAGACAGATTGCCCTGGGCAAGTCGGTGAAGGAGATTGCTGTGGAACGCAGTTCGAGCATTCACACTATCACAACACATAAGAAGAATATTTTTAGGAAAATCAACGTAAACACCATCTACGAAGCCACGAAATATGCCTTACGGGCAGGATTGGTGGAAATGGTGGAATACTATATTTAGCCAGCCCACGCGCTGGGCGAAGTTTTCTTATAACAGATTGAGATGAGAAAGACTACCATAGCAATAGACACGAAACTGCCGAGGAGAGATGCCTTTGGAGCGATAGCGATGCCGGTATATCATACGGCGGCCTACGAGTTTGAGACCGCCAAGGATATGGCGGATGCGTTCTGTGGTAGGGTGTTGGCACCCGACTATTCGAGGGTGATGAACCCCACGGTGATGCATCTGGAGGATACGGTGAAGGCCTTGACTGGAGCAACGAATGTGTTTGCTTTCTGTTCGGGCATGGCCGCCATCACAAATGCGCTGCTGGTATTCGTGGAACAGGGTAAGAACATCGTCACATCCAACCACCTCTTCGGCAACACGGTGGCGCTGATGAACCGCACACTGACCCGTTTCGGTGTGGAGACTCGACAGATTGACCTGCTCGACCTTGATGCCGTCCGCAATGCCATCGACGAGCATACAGCTTGCCTCTACCTCGAAATCGTTACCAACCCGCAACTGGAGGTGGCTGACCTCTCTGCATTGGCTGACATCGCTCACGAGAGGGGCATTCCACTCATCGCAGACACGACGGTTATCCCCTTCACGCAGTTCAGCGCCAAACAGTTGGGTGTGGATGTGGAGGTGGTAAGCAGCACGAAATACATCTCTGGCGGTGCCACCTCGTTGGGAGGCTTGGTCATCGACTACGGCACCTTCCCTGTGGTAAACCAGCGCATCCGCTTCGAACTCCTCTTCAACGTGGGTAGTTACATGTCACCCCATGCCGCATATATGCAGTCGCTGGGATTGGAAACGCTCGATGCCCGTTATCGGGTGCAGGCTCAAAATGCCCTCACGTTGACAAAGAAGCTGAAAGAGGTGCCCGAAATTGTCAGCGTCAACTACATCGGTTTGGAGGACAACCCCTTCCACGAGTTGGCCGTCAAGCAGTTTGGCAAGACAGCAGGAGCGATGCTCACCATCGACCTCGCCGACCGCAAGGCATGCTTCAGTTTCATCGACCACCTCCAGCTCATCCGCCGAGCGACAAACCTCTTCGACAACAAGAGCCTTGCCATCCATCCTTACAGCACGATCTTCGGTCCCTTTAGCGGCAAGCAGAAAGCTGCAATGGATGTGCGCGACACCACCATTCGCCTCTCCGTAGGGTTGGAAGATGTGGAGGATATTTTCGAAGACATCGTACAGGCGATAAGGGTCGAGAGTTAAGGGTTTAGAGGTGATACCATAAAAAGGGTATATGAATACCGCACGCATGGGATTGTCCTGCAGCGTAAAAACCCCGAACTTTGCACCAGAATTTGATTCATCATACATTTACGACAAAAAACTTATATCATTATGGCAAAAATTGCACAAAGCCTTGTAGAACTGATAGGCAAAACTCCTTTGCTTGAACTTTCCAAAGTTGAGAAGGATCAGCGGCTAAGAGCCCGCGTGTTGGCAAAACTGGAGTATCTTAATCCAGGACGCAGCGTGAAAGACCGTGTGGGCTATGCGCTCATCGAGCAGGCTGAGAAGCAAGGACTTCTTGGCAGGAACACTGTCATCATCGAACCCACCAGCGGCAACACGGGTGTGGGTTTGGCATTGGTTGCCGCCCGACGTGGTTACAAACTCATCCTCACCATGCCCGACAGCATGAGCATCGAGCGTCGCACGTTGCTCCGCAGTTTAGGTGCCAAATTGGTACTCACGCCTGCCCATGAGGGTATGCCGGGCGCTATCCGCAAGGCAAAGGAATTGGCTGAGCAGACTGATGCTTTCATTCCTCAGCAGTTTGCCAACGAAGCAAACCCAGAGGTGCATCGCCAGACAACCGCCAAGGAGATTTGGGAAGACACTGACGGACAGGTGGACATCTTTGTGGCGGGCGTCGGCACGGGTGGCACAGTGACCGGTGTGGGCGAAGTGCTGAAGCAGTTGAACCCCAAGGTGAAGGTGGTGGCAGTGGAGCCATACGACTCTGCGGTGCTGTCAGGTGAAAAGCCTGGTCCACACAAGTTGCAAGGCATCGGCGCTGGATTCACGCCTCAGGTACTGAACACAAAGATCTATGATGAGGTGTTCAGAGTGAAGAATGAGGATGCTTTTGCTGCCAGTCGGCTGTTGGCCAAAACGGAGGGAACATTGGTGGGCATTTCAAGCGGTGCTGCAGCTCATGCTGCCATCGAAATAGCCCGTCGCCCGGAGAATGCAGGTAAGACCATTGTGGTGCTCCTGCCTGACACAGGCGAACGCTACCTCAGCACAAAATTGTTTTCAGAAGAATAAGAAATAACAAGGACAATAAAACTTCATAAAATTATGGCAAAATTGATTGTGAATGGAGAGGATCAAGAGATCCAGCTCCCTGCTACGGTAGCAGACTTGATTCAACAGAACAATGTGGCACAACCCGACATGGTGAGTGTGCAGGTGAACGAAGAATTTGTAGATAGAGAAGACTTTGCCACCCTCCAACTGAACGAGGGTGACAGCGTAGATTTCCTTTATTTCATGGGAGGAGGACAATATGTTTGATTTCACCGAAGAAGAACTGAACCGCTATTCGCGCCATATCCTGTTGCAGGATGTAGGTGTGGAAGGTCAGGAGAAAATCCGTGAGGGCAAAGTGCTCGTCATCGGTGCTGGCGGTCTGGGTGCGCCTGTGGCCATGTATCTGGCTGCGGCAGGTGTTGGCACCATCGGTATCGTGGATGGCGACGTGGTGGATTTGAGCAATTTGCAACGTCAAATCATCCATACCACGCCCGATGTGGACAAGTGGAAGGTGGAATCGGCCAAGGAGACCATCAACGCCATCAACCCCCATGTGAAAGTGGAGACCTATCGTGAGTTCCTGATGTCAGACAATGCGCTCGACATTGTGAAGGAATACGATTTCGTGGTGGACGGTACAGATAATTTCCCTGTGAAGTTCCTCATTAACGATGCCTGTGTGATGGCTGGCAAACCGTTCAGTCATGGCGGCATCCTCCGTTTCGAGGGACAGACCTTCACCCATGTACCTGGTACGGCATGCTACCGTTGCATGTTCAAGACACCTCCACCACCAGGTGCTGTGCCCACGTGCAGTCAAGCTGGTGTGCTGGGTGCCATCGCTGGCATGTTAGGCACAATTCAGGCAGCGGAAACCTTGAAGTATCTGACAGGTGTGGGCGAACTGCTCACAAACAAACTGCTCACCTTCAATGCCAAGACGATGGACTTCCGCAAGATCAACGTGAAAAAGACTGACAAGTGCCCCATCTGTGGCACGAACCCTACCATCACAGAACTGATTGATTACGAACAGGCTGCTTGCGACCTACATAAATAAAATTGAAAAGTCTAAGAATTGAAAAGTTGAAGTAACCATACGGTACGTTAGCCCAAACTTCAATCCTTCAACCCTTCAATTCTTTAATTCTTTAATTCTTATAAAACAATGGCAGAACAAAAGAAACTTTCCCTCATCGCCTTTTCGGGCGACTTCGACAAACTCACAGCGGTCTTCACCTTGGCTACAGGTGCAGCAGCTGTAGGTTACGAGGTGAACATCTTCTTCACTTTCTGGGGCTTGGATGCCATCAAGCAGAAGCGAGGACGCAGTTTCACAGGTGGCAACTGGCTAACCAAACTCTTCGGCTTCATGATGGGCGGACTGAGCGTAGCTCCCAACAGTCGTTTCAACTTCGCTGGCATCGGCCCGAAGATATTCCGTTCGCTGATGCGTAAGAACAACGTGGCTACGCTGGAAGAGCTGGTGGATGCAGCCAATGCACTGGGCGTGAAGCTCTATGCCTGTGAAATGGCGATGCATGTGCTAGGTCTGGAGAAGAAAGACTTTATTCCAGAGGTGAAGGACGTATTGGGTGTGGCCTCATTCCTGAACCTCAGCGAGGGAGGACAAACATTATTCATCTAATTTTTCACTTTTAGTTTTTAACTTTTCACTTTCAATATGGCAACATATACACTTGACATCACAAAAGAGCATTGCCCCATGACATTCGTGAAGACGAAACTCAAGCTGGCACAAATAGCAGCTGGTGACACGCTCGAAGTTCTTTTGACCGAAGGAGAACCCCTTGAAAATGTGCCCCGTTCGGCCAAGGAACAAGGATATAATGTCCTCTCCGTAGAACACGTGGAGGGTAATGTTCACAAGGTAACAATACAAAAGTAATATGGTTTCTATTACAGAATCGGCTTATCAGTCCATCCTTGCACAAGCACAGAAGGATGCCCCGAAAGAATCGTGCGGCTATCTGTTGGGAACAGACAAGGACACTGCCACAGAGAACTATCCGATGACCAATATCGACCACTCGGAAGAGCACTTCAGTTTCGATCCAAAAGAACAATTTGCCGCTGTCAAATATGCTCGTGAGAAGGGATTGAAGATTGTGGGCAACTGGCACAGCCATCCAGCTTCACCATCCCGTCCATCGGAAGAAGACAAGCGCTTGGCGTATGACCCCAACATCCTCTACTTCATCCTTTCGTTGGCAGAGGAGAAACCCGTGCTCAATGCCTTCCGCATCGTGGGAGGTGAGGTGACAGAGAAGATTACATTGAGATAAACCATAAAAATAAAACAACAAACTCTAAACTTTACAAACATGGCAGACAACAACATTCAGCGCAGTATCACGACTGCAACGGCTCGCAAACTGGCGAACACCACCAAAACGCCCCCTCAGATGGGCAGTATTACACCGAGACTCCTCCTCAAGCTCCTTCCTTGGACGCAGGTGGAAAGTGGCACCTATCGTGTGAACCGCACAAAGGTGGAACTGAAGAAGGCTGAACGTATTGAGATTCAGTATTTCGACGGCGTGCCAAGCTTCACGGCAAAGAACCTCCGTGCCATTCCACTCTTCCAGAACATCAAGCAGGAGATTGTGGCACGTCTGGCTCGCAACTTTGTGCCGGTAGAAGTGGCACGTGGCAAGAATCTCGTCACCCAAGGCAAGGACAAACAGAAGTTCTTTATCGTGGCAAATGGACAGGCTGAAGTCATCAGCACAGGTACACATGGCGAAGAACTCCGCATCGCACTCTTGGGCGATGGCGAATACTTTGGCGAGGCAGACCTGCTGAGTGCCGCCGACTCAACCGTCAGTGTGCGTGCCATCACCGACTCTGTGTTCCTCGCATTGGAAACGCCTGTATTGGAATCGCTCATCGAGGAGATTCCAGACTTCCGCGAACAATTCAACAAAGCTGTGGACGAGCACTTGCGTCTGAAAGCCACAGTGAACGATCACGGCGAGAAGCACATCGACTTGGTGAGCGGTCATGAAGAGGACAATATCATCCCTGAAACTTACATTGACTACGAAGAAAATCCAACAGAGTATTCTCTCAACACGCTCCAGACGGTGGTACGCGTCCACACTCGTGTCAGCGACCTCTATAACTCCCCTTACAACCAGCTCGAACAGCAGTTGCGCCTCTCGGTAGAGAGCATCAAGGAACGTCAGGAGTGGGAACTCATCAACAACAAGAAGTTCGGACTTTTGGCTCAAACAGCCCCTGGTTATAAGATCAGCACACGATATGGAGCACCTACACCTGACGACCTCGACGAACTGCTGTCACTCGTCTGGAAAGAACCGGCATTCTTCATTGCCAATCCTCGTGCCATCGCCGCTTTCGAGCGTGAATGCACTTGGCGTGGTGTACCACCTGTGTCGATTGATCTCTTTGGCACCAAGGTCATCACATGGCGTGGTGTGCCCATCATCCCGTCGGACAAGGTGGAAATCAAGGGTCAGTATCTGACGAATCGTGGCGTGGGAACCACCGAGATCATTCTTGTACGTGTAGGCGAGAAGGAGCAAGGTGTGGTGGGTCTGCATCAAGCAGGCATCCCAGGCGAGATTGCCCCAAGCCTTTCAGCACGCCTGATGGGACTCGACCAATATGGTGTGGCAAGCTATCTGCTCACGAAGTATTTCAGCCTCGCCTCCTTGACGGACGATGCTATCGCCGTGTTGGAGAACGTGGAAGTGGGCTACTATCACGATTATCAGCATAGAAACAAAATAGAGAAGTAAATGTATCTGAACGAAATAGATAACTTTCAGCCCAACCTGCCTGATTGGGGAACTGTGCCACAGGTGGAGAGCCAACCTACACGCTGGACGGAGTTTTCTCTGCCCACGGACGGGGGACTCAGCCCTGCCGACCAGTGCCTCTTCCGCAAAGTGATGGAGAAGTACTTTGCTGAAGATCTGCAATCGGGACAATCTGCACCTGCAGGTGCGTCAACTTCCGACGAGACAGGGTTGGCATCTCTCCAAAATGGGCTGAATGGTGGCAACGGTTTCGGCATCGGCATTCCTGAAACGGAGATCGTGCAGAACCTCCATTACGACGAGGCCGACACCGTCAACACGGACGAGATTCGCAAGCAGTTCCCCATCTTGCACCAGAAGGTGAACGGGCACGACCTCGTGTGGTTTGACAATGGCGCCACCACACAGAAGCCCTTGCGCGTCATCGATGGACTGAGCAAGTTCTATAAGACGGACTACTCGAATATCCATCGTGGAGCACATACGCTGGCTGCACGAAGCACCGACCAATACGAAGGTGCGCGAGAAAAAGTGGCACGGTTCATCAATGCCCCTGCCAAGGAGAACATTCTCTTTGTGCGTGGCACCACTGAGGGCATCAACCTTGTGACGCAGACGTTCGGAAGGAAGTTTCTGGAGGAAGGCGACAACGTGATTGTCTCCACCCTTGATCACCATGCCAACATCGTTCCTTGGCAGCAGATATGCAAGGAGCATAAGGCGGAACTCCGTGCCATCCCCATCGACAGGAATGGTGACCTCATCCTCTCCGAACTGGAACGTCTCATCACCCCTCGCACTAAGTTTGTCAGCGTAGGACATGTGAACAACACGTTTGGCACCATCAACGATGTGGAGAGCATCATCCGAACTGCCCATTCACACGGCATTCCCGTGCTCATCGACGGTGCACAGTCCATTGCCCACACGAAGGTGGATGTACAGCGGCTCGACTGTGATTTCTTCGTGTTCTCAGGTCACAAGATTTATGGTCCATCAGGCATAGGAGTCGTATATGGGAAGAAAGAATGGCTTGAACAACTGCCGCCTTGGCAGGGTGGAGGCAACATGATCAAGGATGTCACCATCGAACACACCGAATTCAATGCTCCTCCTGCTCGCTTTGAGGCTGGTACGCCGAATATCGCCGATGCCATCGGATTGGGTTATGCCCTCGACTTTGTGCAGAGCGTGGGCATCCACAACATTGAGCGACATGAGCATGAACTCACCGAATATGCCCGTCAGCAAATCGGGCGCATTCCAGGCATCACCATCATGGGCAATCCCAAGAAGCGGGTGAGTGTCATCTCGCTCGACATCCCAGGCATTCCTGCACCCGAAGTGGGACAGTTGCTTGACAAGGAGGGCATTGCTGTGCGTGCTGGACATCATTGTGCCCAACCAGCCCTCCGTGCCCTCGGTTACGAGATGTCTGTGCGTCCCACCTTTGCAGTGTATAACACGAAAGAGGAGGTTGACCGTCTGGTCATCGCTCTGGAACGCATTGTGGCAAATGTGACAGCAAGATAAGAAATTTAAGCAAGACTTCAAATATAGATGAAGTTTTTTGTCCGCCCCAATGCTGTCTGTGAAGATGGCATGGGGCTTCTTTTATAGTTAAGAGTTTGTATGATCTACGATTTTGACAAACCCGTTGACCGCAGAGGGACGGGCGATTTGAAGCATGAGGTGCTTCAGGAACGATATGGACGAGGTGATCTGTTGCCGTTGTGGGTGGCTGATATGGATTGGGAAACACCCCGGTTCATCACCGATGCCCTGAAACGGCGGCTGGAGCACTCGCTGTATGGCTACACGGTGGAGCCGAAGGAGTATTGGCCAACGGTGCAGCAATGGATTGATGAGCATCATCAATGGAAAGTGGAACGTGAATGGCTGACCTACATCCCTGGCATCGTGAAGGGCATCGGCTTGGCCATCAACTTCTTCCTGAAGGAGGATGCGAAGGTGATTGTGCAACCACCCATCTACCACCCGTTTTTCCTCACACCCAGAGGAAACAAACGGGAAGTGGTGTGGAATCCGCTGAGGGAGGAACGAGACATCGAGGGAAATCTTATTTCTTATCAGATG
>JAFXVS010000073.1 GCA_017534815.1 Bacteroidaceae bacterium
ATTAAGCAGACCTTTCAAGTCGGTCATAAAGTCCTGCATCTTGTCAAGCATCTCCTCCACAGCCTTACCAGTGACAGCCTCGATACGACGCACACCAGCAGCGATGGAACTCTCGCTCACGATGCGCACCATACCCAAGCGACCTGTGCTCTGAGCGTGGCAACCACCACAGAACTCCACTGAGGTGCCGAACTGCACCACGCGCACCTTGTCGCCGTACTTCTCGCCGAACAGCGCTATGGCACCCAGTTTCTTGGCCTCCTCGATGGGATAGTCACGATATTCCTTCAGTGGGATGTCCTCACGAATCTTCGCATTGATAATGTGTTCCACCTCACGCAACTGCTCTGGCGTCACCTTCTCGAAGTGGGAGAAGTCGAAACGCAGACCGTCGGCGGTCACCAACGAACCCTTCTGCTCCACATGGGTGCCCAGCACCTCACGCAGCGCTTCATCCAGCAAGTGGGTGCAGGTGTGGTTGGCCTCCACAGCATGACGCATCTCCACATCCACGCAAGCCATGAACTCTGCCGATGGATCTTCGGGCAACTTGTCCACGATGTGGATGGAAAGGCCATTCTCCTTCTTCGTGTCGAGCACCTTGATTTCCTCGTTCTCGCTCACGAGCACACCCTGGTCGCCGACCTCACCACCCATCTCTCCATAGAACGGGGTGTTGTCGAGGATGACCTCGTAGGCGGTGCGCTTCTTCTGCTGCACCTCTCTATATTTTATAATGTGTGCCGGATATTCCGTGTAGTCATAACCCACGAACTGGCTCTCTGCCTCGCTGAGGACTACCCAGTCGCCCAACTTCACCTCGGCAGCATTCCTGGCTCTGTTCTTCTGCTCCTGCATACATACGTCGAAGCCCTTCTCATCCACCGTCAGTCCCTGCTCACGACAGATGAGCTCCGTCAAGTCGAGTGGGAAGCCGAAGGTGTCGAACAGCGTGAATGCCTTGTCGCCAGCAATCTCGGTCTTGCCTGCCGCCTTCGTCTCGTCGATGACACCCTGCAAGAGCTTGATGCCATTCTCGAGGGTGCGGAGGAACGAGCTTTCCTCTTCCTGCATCACCTTCATCACCAGCTTCTGCTGAGCGGCAATCTCTGGGAAGGCATCGCCCATCTCGTCCACGAGCGTGGGCACGAGTTTGTAGATGAACGCCTCCTTCTGCCCCAAGAACGTATAACCATAACGCACGGCGCGACGCAGGATGCGACGAATCACATAGCCAGCCTTCGCATTCGATGGCAACTGACCGTCGGCAATCGCAAAGGCGATGGCACGCAAGTGATCCACCACCACACGCATTGCGATGTCCTTCTTCTCGTCCTGACCGTATTGGCATCCGGCCATATCGCCCAGCACCTTGATGAGGGGTTGGAACACATCCGTGTCGTAGTTCGAGGTCTTGCCCTGCAACGTGCGCACCAGACGCTCGAAGCCCATACCCGTGTCAATCACCTTGGCTGGCAGACCCTCGAGCGAGCCGTCAGCCTTGCGGTTATACTGCATGAACACGAGGTTCCATATCTCAATCACCTGCGGGTGATCTTTGTTCACGAGCTCACGACCAGGGACCTTTGCCTTCTCCTCCTCAGAACGGGAATCGACATGAATCTCCGAGCAAGGGCCGCAGGGACCTGTGTCACCCATCTCCCAGAAGTTGTCGTGCTTGTTGCCGTTGATGATGTGGTCTTTCGGCAGGAACTGCTCCCAGATGCCGGCAGCCTCGTCGTCGCGGGAAAGACCCTCCTCAGGACTTCCCTCGAACACCGTTGCGTAGAGATCCTTCGGGTCAATCTTCAGCACATCCACGATGTACTCCCAAGCCCACGAAATCGCCTCCTTCTTGAAGTAGTCGCCAAACGACCAGTTGCCCAACATCTCGAACATCGTGTGGTGGTAGGTGTCATGCCCTACCTCCTCCAGGTCGTTGTGCTTGCCGCTCACGCGCAGACATTTCTGCGAATCCGCCTGCCTACGGCTCTTCGGTGTCACATTACCCAGGATGATGTCCTTGAATTGGTTCATGCCCGCATTGGTGAACATCAATGTAGGGTCGTCCTTCACCACCATCGGAGCCGATGGCACAATCAGGTGTTCCTTACTCTCAAAAAACTTCTTGAAAGACTCACGTATTTCTTTTGCTGTCATCATTTTTTACTATTTACAATGTACAATTTGACAAATTTGAGTGCAAAGTTACGAAATTTTTGACTAAGTGAATGAAAGGAGAAGTAGTTTTCTTTTCCGAGCCTGAAAAATTTATTTAATAAGTGAGCGATTCCTGTGTCTGTACAATGAGAAAATAAGATAAGTACAAGGGGTCAATAAGAAATGAGAGAATCCGTTGCAAACGAATTTGCAGCGGATTCTTGTTGTTGGGAAGGTACCGGAAGCGGGGCTCGAACCCGCACGGGCGCAATGCCCAAGGGATTTTAAGTCCCTCGTGTCTACCATTCCACCATTCCGGCACGGTAGGCTTGTTCAAAAAAAGAAGTTCGTGGGGAACTTCTTTTGAATTTGGTTGCGGGGGCAGGACTCGAACATGCGACCTCCAGGTTATGAGCCTGGCGAGCTACCAACTGCTCCACCCCGCGATGTGATGTTGTACAACATAAAAGAGCGTTCTCTTTCTCATTGCGGGTGCAAAGGTAGTGCTTTTTGAGGACATGACAAAACGAAATGCGGATTTTTTGCGAAAAAAGTTGTGAGTGTGCAGTTTTTTCCGTTACTTTGCAAGCACAAAGTCATCTAAATCATCATTATATGTCCAAGAATCGTTTCCGTCTTTTCATGTTTTTTTTCTGTATGTTCGTTCCGATTTCATGTTGTCTGGGACAAGTGCAGAAGGGTGCAGCCGCTGAGTCTGCGAAGGTGGATACGGCGAAATGGAGTCTGTATGAGAAGGGGGATGCGACGTATTATTCGGCTCGCACACATGGCAAGATGCTGGCGTCGGGTGAGCGTTACGATAGGAACGGCCTATTTTGTGCGCACAAGAAACTTCCTTTTGGTACGAAGATTCGTGTGGTGAACAAGAAGAACGGCAAGGAGGTGGTGGTGACGGTGAAAGACCGTGGTCCTTTTGCCAAGGGACGTGTCATCGACCTGAGCAATAAGGCGGCTGAGACGCTGGATATGTTGCGGGTAGGAGTTGTTCCTGTTGAACTCTGGGTTTTAAAGTAGGCTTTCTAACTCCATGCTTGCTTCTGTCCATTCGTCTTCGGCAGCAGAGAGTTGGTTTTTCAGTTCGCCGTAACGGGTGAAGAGGGTAGTGTCGCTTGCACCTTGCGGCGTGGCGAGTTGAGCCTCAATCTCAGCGATTTCCTTTTCCAGCTTGGCTATTTTTTGTTCGGCTGCCTCGACGGCCTTTTCTGCTTTTTTGATGGTCTTGTTGCGCTCTTTCATCTCGGCGTAGGAGAGGAGCGACTGAACTTTGGAACCTAAGTCTTTGGGAGTGGAAAACTGAGCGTTGGGGGTAACTGGTTTCGCGTTTGAGTTTGAGGGCTGAGGGCTTTGAGTGCCTCCTGATGGGCTGCCTGTGCTGCTGAGGTTTTGTCCCAATTGGCTAAGGCTTTCAATCTGTTTCTTTTGAAGGAAATCGTAGATGCCTCCAAGGTGTTCACGCACTTTGCCGCCTCCAAACTCATAGACTTTTTCTACGAGCCCGTCGAGGAAGTCGCGGTCATGTGAGACGATGATGGCTGTGCCGTCGAACTCTTTGATGGCCTGCTTGAGCACATCTTTCGACTGCATGTCGAGATGGTTGGTGGGTTCGTCGAGAATGAGCAGGTTGACGGGTTCGAGCAGGAGACGAATCATGGCGAGTCGGCTGCGTTCGCCACCTGAGAGCACTTTCACGTACTTGTCGGACGCTTCTCCACCAAACATGAAGGCGCCTAAGATGTCGCGTATCTTCAGACGGATGTCGCCCTTCGCCACTCGGTCGATGGTGTCGAATACGGTGATGTTGCCGTCTAACAACTGTGCTTGGTTCTGGGCAAAGTAGCCTATCTGCACGTTGTGTCCGACTTTCAAGTGACCATCGAAGGGAATCTCTCCCATGATGCACTTGACGAGTGTGGATTTACCCTCGCCGTTGTTGCCCACAAACGCCACCTTCTCGCCTCGCTTGATGGTCAGGTTGACGTTGGAGAAGACCAAATGAGCACCATATTCCTTCTTGACATCCTCGCAAATGATGGGGTAGTCGCCGCTGCGCAGACAGGGTGGAAACTTCAGGTGCAGATTGCTGGTGTCAACCTCATCGACTTCGATGGGCACAATCTTCTCCAGCATTTTGATGCGCGACTGCACTTGGTTGGACTTGGTGGGTTTATAGCGGAACGTCTCGATGAACTGCTTGATGTCGGCAATCTCTTTTTGCTGGTTCTCGTAAGCGCGCAACTGCTGCTCACGACGTTCATCTCGCAGTTTCACATATTCGTCGTACTTGACCTTGTAGTCGTTGATGCGGTGGCAGGTGATTTCGATGGTGCGGTTGGTCACATGGTTGATGAACGCACGGTCGTGACTTACCAGCATGACGGCATTGGCACGCTGAGCGAGAAACTGCTCCAGCCACTGGATGGAACCGATGTCGAGGTGGTTGGTGGGCTCATCGAGCAATAGGAGGTCGGGTTTCTGGAGGAGGAGCTTGGCGAGTTCGATGCGCATACGCCAGCCACCAGAGAACTCTGCCGTAGGTCGGTCGAAGTCGGCACGTTGGAACCCCAAACCTTGCAACGTGCGTTCCAACTCGGCATGATAATTCGCCCCACCCATCATAGTGAATCGGTCGTTCTCATGGGTGAACTTCTCAATGAGCGCCATGTAGGACTCGCTCTCGTAGTCGGTACGGTGGGCTATCTCTTCGTTCATCTTGTCCAACCGTTCCTGCATCTCGCTGATGTGGGCAAAGGCCGTTTCCGCCTCTTCCATCACAGTTCTGCTGTCGGCCAGCACCATCACCTGAGGCAGGTAGCCGATGGTGATGTCCTTCTGACGCGACACCTGTCCGTAGGTGGGTTCCTGCATGCCGGCAATGATTTTCAGCATGGTGCTCTTGCCCGCTCCGTTCTTACCCACGAGGGCGATGCGGTCTTTGGGGTTGACCACGAAACTGGCATCTATGAAGAGTGGGGTGGCGGAGAATTCCACTCCTAATTTATCTATCGAAATCATCTTGTCTGTTGTCGTTGATTAGTCGAAGTCGTGAATCTTTTGTCCCTTGTTCTTGGTGAACTTGCCGAATTGTACGGCCACACAGGGGCATCGGTGGTAGCAGCGCAGACAGCCTGTGCAGTTCTCGTGCTTCCAGATGATCTTGCCCTTGTCATCGGTTGTGATGTTGTTCTGCGGGCAACCACGCACACAGCGTTTGCATTGGATGCAGTTCTTGGTGGTGTGGAAGTATTTGTCGGTGACGAGGAAGCGGTTGAAGAGAGGGTACAGCACATGGGTCTTCACCCACGCCATCTTGCCTCGCACCACCTCCGTTTTCTTCTCCCGATTCTTCAGGCTTTCAGCGATGGATGGAAGAAGTTTCCGCGTTTCCTGCACCTTGGCTTGCGCCACCTCGTCCTTATCGACGTCGAAGCCTGGCAGACAGACGTAGGTGTTGGGCATGTGGACAGAGAAGACGGCGTCGGCTTCCCTTCCCAATGCCTTGTTCAGAATCTCGTCCGCATAGCCGATGTCATCGCCACAGGTCATCACCGCCCACACATATTTGGCATTTTTGATTTCCTCCTGATGTGACTCGATATACGCATTCACCACTTTGGGAATGCCCCATCCATAGACAGGAAACACCATACCGAAAACATCCGCTTCGTCATCCATCAGCCCCATGAGCTTGTCTGCCACCCATTGGCTGTTACCCGTTCCAGAAAAACAATACATCATTATTCTTTAAATCTGAACACGCGTATGCCCGTGTGTTTGGCTTGGTTCATCTCGTATTCGTAGAAGGTCTCAGGGCTCAGCAGCACCTTCTTGTAGAGGCTGGAGGCATGGAGCAAATGGAGCTCGCCCTTCTGCCAGAAAGCGATGCCGATGTGGCGGGTGTCGAGTCCGTCAGAATCGGTCAGCATCGCCACAATGTCGCCATCTTGGATGACTCCCAAAGCTGTGTCCTGTTTCCAATTCATGTTCTTCTTGGGAATGTATCGGAACTGACGACCGTTGGAGGCTTGCTCGTATTGCTTGATGGGTGCTACGAACTGAGGATGGTTCTTCAGTTGTTTGTAGAGGGAAGGGTGGGCTGACATATAATTGATGTTGATGGTCTGTACGGCGGTGAAGGCTCCCCAAGGAGCAGTCTTTGGCGCGATGTCCTCCACGATGCCCAAGCGCTCATTATCTTCTGCCCACCAAGTGAAGTAGTGGAGGCGGGAGGTGTAGTCGGTCATCTTGCCCTCACGGAAACGAATCTTCGACAGGTTCTGACAGAAAGCGTCGAAGGTGCGGCGGTCTTGCTGGTCACACATTGAGAGTGCCACGACCGTTTCCACGAAGGTGGTGCAGTCCAATCCGTGCAGATTGACAATAAGGTGTTCCTTGTCGCCCAGCTCCAAAGTGTGCGCCACGTAGGGTAGGCCAAGGAACTTCTTGCCGAAGTAGAAGATTGGGTTCTCTGTGCCTCGCTGATGCTTGGCCACGTCCAAGAGTTTCACCACCAACGCGCTGTCCGATTGGGTGTATTCGATGTCCTGTGCTTGTATCGCAAGAGTGCAAACTGAGACAAGTAATGTGATAATCCATCTGTTCATGATCGTTTCTTTTAGTTTGGAGTTGCAAAGGTAGTGAAAAAATTGTAACTTTGTATCAACAATTCCATTAAAACCGATGAAGGAAGGCATCTCATTGATGTCTTCCTTCATTTTGTCTCTCTACTGCAGCAAGTTCAGCGGAAATGTCTGTTCTGCCTCTGTAGTCAAACCTTGTGGTGACGAGGTTCTGCATAAAGTTGTTAGCTCGGTTGAGCAGTTCATTGTCGTCGGCGATAAGGTGGACGAGTCTTTCGAGTTGGTCAAGTTGTGCTTTTTGTACCATAGTCCTGAATTTTTGGGTTTACGGCGGCAAAGGTACAAAAAATTTGGATAAATGAGCAAATAGAAAACAACTTTTCTTTTCTGAACGTGAAAAATTTATTCAATAGGTGGAAGAAAAACCACTTTTTCCGATATTATACTCACGTTGCTCCATCCTCGGCTTCGTAGTCGTGCCAGGAAGATTAAGCCTCGCAAGCACAACTCCACACACATGGCGATCCATACGCCTTTCAGACCCATCGATGGCGCCAACAACAAGGCCAGTGTGAGCCGCACAATCCAGATGCTTCCCATGTTCATGAGGCTTGGCACCAGCGTCTTGCCCGATCCGACAAATGCGCCGTAGGCCACGATGCTGGCTGCAAACATGGGTTCTGCCCATGCCTCGATGCGAAGCACTTCGCTGCCAAGTTCCACCACGTTGGCGTCAGGGGTGATCATGCCCATCAGCTCAGGCGCAAACACAGCCATCAGCAGCCCCATCACACCCATGATGCTCATGCCTAAAGCCACCGCTATCCAGGCGAAACTCCTCATCAGATCCTTACGCTGCGCTCCAAGACTTTGACCCACCATCGTGGTCGCAGCCTCCGATATGCCATAGCCCGGCATGTAACAAAGGCTCTCGATGTTGATGGCGAAGGTGTTTGCCGCAATTGCTATAGGTCCTAAGGGTGCGATGATGCCCGTGATGGCGATGTGCGCTCCACACATCATACCACGTTCCAGACTGATGGGCGAACCGATGACCAGCGCCTTACGTAGCGTCATCCGTGTCGGCATATATCGATGGACATGCCATTGTCTCGACCCATCTGCATCGAGCGCAAACCGCAGCTGCCTGTCCCTGATGACCATGAAGTAAATCATCAGCACCATCGTGATGGCAAACGCCAGAAACGTGCCCCAAGCAGCACCTGCTGTGCCCATGCCGCACTCGAAGATGAACAAGTAATTGAACATCACATTCAGCACGCACATACCTGCATTCAGCAGACTTGGCACCTTGATGTTGCCGCTGCATCGCAGACATCCTGCCGCCAGCATGTTCAGTTCCAGCACAGGCATCGCCAACGCCACAATCGTGAAATATTCTGAAGCCCCAGCCCAGATGCTCTCGTCAGCACCCAGCCACACAGGCAAATGCGGCGCCAAGATCAAACCGATCATGGCCAGCACCAGACTGAAAGCCAATCCTGCGCACAGCCCCTGACGGATGATGTTTCGCGCTCCCTGCAGATCCTCCGCTCCCACGTGGTGCGCCACCTGTACTGAAAAGCCAGCCGCGAAAGCCGTGCAGAGTCCGCCAAACAACCAGATGGTCGTTGATACCAGTCCCACCGTTGCAGCCTCCTTCGTGCCCAGATGCCCCAGCATCGCCGCATCGATGATCTGCATCGCCACCGACGAAATCTGCGCCACCATCGCTGGCAGACTCAACAGCACAATCAGCCGCAGTTTCTCTTGCCACGACATGTTCCGCGCTCCCTTCCTGACCAGCGCCAGCAGTTCATCCTTCGTCAGGCTCATCTTCCCTTACTTCAGCAACTTGGCCACCGTACTCTCTATGCCAGCGCCTCTCAAGTTCCTCTTCAAAATCTTTCCATCAGGTCCAAAGAGAATAATCTGGGGAATGCCGGTGATGCCATACGCATCGCTTCCAGCCTTCTGAGCGTTCAGCATCTGCGGATAAGGAATCCCCAGTTCAGCAATCGCCTCCTTCGTGTCCTCAGGCTTGTCCCAAGTGGCCACGCCCAGCACCTCAAACTTATCGCCCTTATACTTATTATATACCTTGATCAGATTTGGAATCTCAGCCCGACAAGGGCCGCACCAGCTTGCCCAGAAGTCCACGAGCACATACTTGCCCTTGCCCACATAGTCCGACAGCTTCGTCACCTTTCCCTCATACTCAGCCGAGAAGTCCTTGAACATCTTGCCCTCACCCGTTTCCAGCTGGAGCACCCATTCCTTCTTGGCCTGCTTAATATTCTCATTGTTCTTGAAATAATCGTTCCCATCGACCAGTCCGATGAGGTCTTCGGTCTTCGTCATATAGGCCAGCAGGTTGGTGATGACGTACACTCCCGCCTCGTTGGGATTCTCCTTCGCAAAGTCGAATATGATCTTCGCTGCCTGTTGGTCATCGTCATCAGCCACATCCTTCAGCTTCTCCATCAGAGGCTGGAGCAGCGTTTCCAAATTGTCTTTGCCGTTCACTTTCGTGGCAGGCACAGCTTGTGCCCAACTCGTCGCAGCCACCATCATCAGCGCCGCAACCACCATCATAATTTTCTTCATGATCTTCTTCTTGTTATTTGTTATTAGAAAATTTGCTGCAAAGGTAGTGAAAACCGAGAGAAGTACAAAATAAAATGTTTTTTATTTTTATTTCCGAGGTGCATCCTACCTTCGGCGTAGCCAACGTACGATTAACCGAGAGAAGTACAAAATAAAATGTTTTTTATTTTTATTTCCGAACGTGAGTACGTTCTTTCTCCACTCTGTTACGAAAGCGCAAGTGATGACGGCGTAGCCAATGGTAGTGTAAATCAATAAAGGTTTCTATTATTGGTTGGGTCGCATCCGCTCAAATCCAAGTCAAAGAAAATAAAAGGGGAGGCTGCAGATTGCAACCTTCCCTTCTTCATTGTGCGTTTCACACCTTAGAGCAGTTTCATGCAACTCGTGGTTCCGAGGGCAGTCAGGGCTGCCGTGAGGATGGACACCACCACCTGAATGATGGCCTTCCAGAATTCCTTGTTCTTCATGATCCTTGTAAAGTTTAGAGTTGAGTGTTTAGAGTTTAGAGTTCCTTGCGGGGTGTGAGGTTGGAGTTCAGAGGTTAGAGAGGCTTTGGCGGGAGTTTGTCTGCTTGCGCACATCGCGTCAGCCTGCTCTAAACTCTAAACTCTCAACTCTCAACTAG
>JAFXVS010000074.1 GCA_017534815.1 Bacteroidaceae bacterium
GGCTATGCCATCAACGAACGTCCAATGGACGATGGTCGTGTACAGTTGGCCTATTATGCAGGTCAGGAAGCCACTTATACGATTAAAGCCCAACGTGCTGACGGACAGGTTTATCTGTATGATGCAGAAGAAGATCAAACCATTGATTTGACTAAAGAAGATTATTCTTTCCAGAGTGATGCTACCAATGGCTATAACAAGAGCCGTTTCATGCTGAGTTTTAAGACCATCGGTAATGAAGCCACTGACATCATCTCTGTGGAAGATGAAGAAGGAACTGTTGATAACTCGATTTACGACTTACAAGGACGTAAGGTTGAGGTGCCTCAGAAGGGTATCTTCATCCAGAAGGGGAGAAAGGTTGTGTATGAATGATAGTAACCCGTATGCGAACCTAATCATGAATTGTAAATCCTTAAAAAGTCAACAACTATGCGAAGTAACAAGTATATACTCTTCGTGCTGTCACTCATTGTGAGTGTCGGCACGTGGGGGCAATACAATCCTTCGAATCCGGCCGAGCCAGGGGCGCCGCAACAATATGTTCTGACCCTTGAGACCGACCCGTCGGGGGGAGGCAGCTTCAACCTGAACGAGACGTCGAACCATGTGGCAGACGAGACGTTCTGGGTGCAGGCTAATACCGCCTCCAACTTCACCTTCGTGGAGTGGACATTGGACGGGGAAGTGATATCCACCAACTACCGTTTCCAATACACGATGCCTACCCGTGATGTGAAGCTGATTGCCCACTATCGTTATACCCCCTCGAGCCCGACGGAACCCAGTGAGCCCAACCTTCCAGCGAAGCCCATTTATTCCAATCTGTGGCTCATTGCACAGCCATCGGGCGGTGGTAGCTTTAATATATCTTCTGGTACCAGTTATGAGGTGGGTGCCTCTGTGCGTGTTCAAGCCAATCCCGCCTCTAACTTCACTTTTGTGAATTGGACGCAGGATGGTGAGGTCATCTCTGAAAGCCGTGCGTTCAACTATGTCATGTCGGACGGAGCAGATGCTAACCGTTTGGTGGCAAATTTCACTTATACTCCAGGAAGCCCAGGTGAACCCTCAGTGCCCAAAGTCTATCATCGTGTTTATCTGATGGCTGATCCTGTTAGCGGTGGCTATTTCAACACGGAAAGTGGCAATCAATTTGAGGAGGGTACACAGCAGACCTTCCGTGCCTATAACAACCAGTGGTACACATTCCAGAACTGGACTATCGATGGCGAGGTGGTATCTACCAGCAGTAACTACACAATGACGATACCAGATAAGGATGTGACCTTGACGGCCAACTATATATATGAATATAATCCAGGCAACCCTAACGAGCCAAGTCCATCAACGACGAAGCACCTAAGCGTCTATGGTATGACAGCCAATGGTGTGCGCGGCCAAACCATCACATATCCAGTATTCCTTGAAAATACAGAGGACGTGTATGGTGTGACGGTGGTGGTTCAATTTCCAGCAGGCTTTACGGTCAATGCAGAAAATGTAGTGCTGGCTGAGCGTGCTGTTGGTCATGAACTGGAGGTGGAGGCACGCGGCAACAATGCCTACCGTTTTGAGCTGACGGCAGATCATGTGCTTACTGGTCAGAACGGTAAAATCTTTGACGTGCCTGTGACTATCAGTGCTGACTGCAATCCAGACCAGAGTTATCAGGTGTTACTGACCAATGCTGCCCGCATTAATTTGGACGGTTCGAGAGACATGCTTAATGCTCGCAATGGTTACATCTTCGTAGAGGATGTCAAGGAAAGCGGTCTCTTTGCGCAGTTTGCATACGAGAAACTACAAGGACGCGTGAAATTCAATAACTTGTCTTCGGAAAAGGCTGTTCGTTATCAATGGGACTTTGGTGACGGTAGTAGCAGTACGGAGAAGGAACCGCTGCACATCTATAATGCTTCAGGTTACTACGATGTGACATTGACGGCATTTGGACAGACGGGTAGTGATGTGGCCAAGATGACAGTGCTTATTAATGATGAGAGCACATGGGTGGTCAATGGTGTGTTCTTCCTCGATACAGAGGTGAAGGGCGTGCGCTATTTCACGTCTGCTCAGGATCTCTTCAACTATATGACAGCTAAACCCATCACAGGTGACCTGAAGATATCAGTTAAGCCAGGCATGACATTTGCTTATGGCTTGACAGAGGAGAATGTGGAAAAACTGACCTCGATTCAACTGCAGTTGATGAGTGGAGACAATACACTGACGATTGACAAGAATGGTGAGGGAGACACGCCAGTGCTGAGCTTTGGTGCGAAGAATGGAACGATTGTTGGAGATGTGGTGACCCTCTTTGTCGATTGGGGTAAAAACATGGTATGTGATAATGTCATCCTTCAGCTTTGGGGTATAGATTTCAATCCGACGAAACTGGATCAGCTGAAAGAACAGACGGTGTTCAGTGGATATCCAACAGTGGAAGTGGATTTTGCTGTCGTGAGCAAAGATCTCACATTCACCTGGACTGCCACAGCTGATGCAGAAACGGCTGCAGGGTATCAGAAAACAGGTTCTGGTAACCTCCCCGCTATGACGATTGAGGGCGGCAGTGCTGATGATTGCCACATTATATATAATATAGGGGCGACTTATCAGGGTACAAAGTTTTGGGAGATGACCCACACCATCACAGTGCAACCAACGTTGGAGGGAAAGTTCTCCCGGTTGCAGCCTGCTGATGAGACTGTGCTGGAAACAACGACAGTTACATTGTCGTGGAACCCCATTAAGAATGCCGTCTATGATGTCTATTTGTGGAACGCAGTGAACCAACGCCCAACGACACCTGTTGCAGAAGGCATTACAGACTTGAACTACACATCCAAAAACTTCTGTCAGAACAAGACGAACTACAAATGGATGGTGGTGGCCAGAAATGGTTTACAGGAAATGTCCAGTGATATTATGAATTTTTCTGTCAGGCTGTTACCAGACCTGCATGTTTATGATTTGCGTGCCACATCTCTTTTGCAGGCAGGAGAAACTGTGACAATAAAATGGACTGTACGGAATGACGGTGCAGATACTCCAGAGGAGCAGAATTGGCAAGACCGGTTGTGGTTAGTGCCCGATGTTTACGGCGGAACTGACCAAAGCAAGTGTCAACTTCTCGCAACCGTGCCCAATCCCAAGGCATTGGCTGCTGGTGAGGTATATACAGGGAGTACGGAGGTCACCTTCGATGATTACACGTATGGTAATTATTACTTGTTGGTGGCTTCTGATATGAGTTCAGTTACACAGATAGATTGGCCTGCTATTGGAGGAACCATTGTGAATCCCTATCAGCCAGTCTATGGAGGTAATGCTGAGCAAGGCACTTATCCATATCTCTATGCCAATACCGCAGCTGCAGGCAACCAACTGAAGGAAGAAGGGGAGACGACCACGCGCAGCGATAACTTCTTCTATTGGAAGGTGGAGATTGCTCCTCCAAGTGTGAACGAGGCAGATTGGCTCATCTTGAAAGAGGCCTATCAGGAAATGGGCAATGGACAGGGATGGACCACACCTTGGGACTTTAATTCTGAATTGCGCTCCATCTTGGGATTGCCGGGCGTGCAATTGAGAGCAGGTCGTGTGGTAGGTATCAATCTGTCAGAAAAGAATGTGTCGGGTACATTCCCCACAACGCTTCTGAAACTTGCTTGTCTGGAAACCTTGAATGTAGGGAACAATCATTTGACGGGTGATCTTGGTCAGACGATGAAGACCTTTATGGAAGCAAATCCTGATTTGGAAGTGTCTGTTAAAACCCTCAATGTGGAGAATAGCAATTATTCTGGCAACATTGGACTGTTCGCACAGTATTTTCCACATCTTGAATCTCTGAATGCCCAAGATAATCAGCTTGAGGAAGTGTCTCCGATGATTGCCCCGACGGTAACTAACCTGAGTCTGGGCAGACAACAGATTGACAAAACCATCAACATCCACTTGAACACGCTGACGGCAGAAGGCTTGCTTGCTCAAGTGCCAGGGATTTTGCTTTACAATCATGCCAAGCAGACTTATTCGACTAACATCAATCTGCTCTGCACGACGAAAGATCAGTCGTGGGGACTGCAGTTGACTTGTCAGAATGGGGAAGTGACCATGCCGTATGTGACGCCACAAAACGCCTACTATGGAAAGAGTGGTGACATCCTCAATGTGGCAATGGTGAATGCTAAGCGTGAGTTGGAGGGCAGCACTTTCAATATGAAGATGGAATTTGCACAAGGCGACGCCAACTTTGATGGTAACACCAATGTGTTGGATCTCCAAACCATCATCAATTATGCTTTCGAAGATTATAAAGACCGTCCGTTCAATTACACAGCGGCCAATCTCTGGAAAGACGAAGTGATTAATGTGCAAGATGTGGTGAAGATGACCGACATCCTCCTTACGATTGATGATGATGCGGCAGACAGTCGTAGATTGCAAGAAGCTGAAACAGATGAGATGGAACTCCAAGCATCAGAAGCCTGCATTTATATGAAGCAGGGACAGGTGTGGATTGATACGGAGATTCCTGTGGCTGCCTTCGAATTGACACTTCGCAATTCCAATGATGTCACTCTCAATGCTCAATTGGAGGAACTGGGCTTCACCTGTCGCAGCAACACCCGAAATGGTGTTACTCGCATTGTGGGTTATTCCATGAACGGAGCCAAGTTACCATTAGGTGAGACGGCTGTCGCTTCTACCAAGACGGTTCAGTCATGGGTAGGTGATGCGGCTCTCTCCAATGCTGACGCAGAGATGATTTCTGTTCGATTGGTTTCTGGCGAAGCCACTGGAATCGACGAAATAGAAGGAACCGAAGAAGACGAATCTGACGCCGTGTTCTACGACCTGCAGGGGCGTCGTGTTGAGACTCCAACTACGGGCTTGTACATTCAGCGTTCCGTTGACGGACTAGGCAAGAAAAGTCGAAAGGTTTGGATTAAGTAATTATCAAATAAAGTATATATATGGAACTATCATATAAAACAAGATATTGGCTTTTGTCATTGCTGATGCTGTTGTCTGTGACTGCGTGGTCACAGCAGAAGAATGTGCTCAGCATCTCTGACGCCAAGGTGTCGATAGGAGACGCGCAACTGCCTGTCGCCATCGAGAATACCGATGAGATTGTGGCGGTTCAGTTTGATTTGACGCTGCCGTCCACCATCTCGGCTGGTACTGAGGCTGTAGTGACCAATCGCTGTGATGGTCATACCGTCATCATCCGTAACATAGAGGCGACACGTTACCGTGTGATGCTCTATAGTGATGACAATCGCCCATTGATAGCACAACAGGGAACTGTACTCTATGTGCCTCTGAATATCCCACAAACAGTGGCAGATGGCAGCGAACTTCCTCTCGTCATCAGCAACGCCACACTGACTGTGGCTTCGGGTGAGAATGTGCTGACAGAAACGAAAACAGGTAAACTCATCGTCTCGATGTTGCCCGATCTCACGGTGATGAACATTGCTCCAAGTGTGCAGGGTGATGCCGAAGCTCTGACCATCACACCAGGTGATCATTTGTCACTTTCTTGGCAGGTGCAGAATGTGGGTGAGGCAGCGACGAAGGGTGGCTGGAGTGAGCAAATCATGGTTGTGAACAAGCGCGGAACTGTGACCAAACTGATAGGTACTGTTTATCAGCAGGAGATACTTGCTGCAGGAGCTGTGATGAGCCGCCAGGCTGACATCATCGTACCACAGTTGCTTGGTCTCGAAGGCGATGCCTATGTGCAAGTACATATCGTCGCCACCAGTGAGACGGGAGAATCAACGCTCGCTGCCGGTAACAACACTGCACAATCTGAGGATGTGTTCACGGTCAGCAAACGACTCTTTGTAGAACCGAATCCTATCCGTATTGTGGAGAACTCCACATCACGCGTGGCCGTCAAGGTGAGCCGTAGTGGTGATTGGAATACCGAACAGACCTTTATGCTCAGCACCAATGGTGACACACGTGTCACGTTGCCTTCTCAGGTAACTATGCCTATAGGCCAGTCGGGTGCTATTGTCTATATGACGGTGAGAGACAACAGTGTGCTTGATGACGATGACATTGTGATGATCACAGCCAAAGGTAATGGTTATGCCGATGCCCAAGGGGAATTGACCATTGAGGATAATGAATACCCCAATCTCACATTGACTACATCGAAGTCGGCTGTGACTGAGGGTGAAACCTTCCAACTGACCGTCACGACGAGCCGAGTTCCCAAGGAACCCGTTGTTGTGACCCTTGCCAGTGAGAACGCCAAGCGCTTCACCTTCCCTCAGACTGTCACCATACCGGCAGGTGAGACATCGGTAACTGTGGATGTGGAGGCAGTGGATGATGAAGCACCTAGTCTGGAGTTGGTGAATGCTTTCACAGCATCAGCCCTTAAGTATAATAAGGCTGAGGTCAACGTTGTCTTATATGACAATGACCTGCCAGTCCTCGAGCTGCAGCTTACCCCAACGACAGTTCAGGAAAGTGCTGGTGTGATGGCTATAGCTGGTGTGCTGCGCCGTACTACCAATACAAATAGCAAGATCACCGTTAAGTTGACTGACGATGCTGATGGTGGCCTCTATATCGGTAATCGCACATTGGAATTGGCCAAAGGTACAGAGGAAGTCCACTTTAATTTCGGTCCTGTGGATAATGCCACCGTTGACGGTGACCGCACCTATACCATCACGGCTGCTGTATGGTTGTCATCGTGCAGTTGTGGTGCCTCATCAAACGAATCGGCGGGTTATGTTACAGCTCAGGTGAAGGTACTTGACAACGACGGTGCAGCCTTAAGCCTTTCCTCTTCGCAGAGTACGGTGAAGGAAGGAGGTACGACCTCGCTCACTGTGAGCCGCAACACTACCGACACCTCGTCACCGCTCAATGTCACGCTCAGCAGTAACTATGAAGAAGGATTGACCTACCAGCATACGGTAACGATTCCCGCTGGACAGCAGTCGGTTATGGTAGAAGTGGCCTCGGCTGCTAATAGTGTGCAGGGTGACAGTCATACTGTTATCTTCACCGTACAGGCCGATGGATATGCTACCGGAACCTGCTATATGAATATGACAGACCAGACAATGCCCGATGCCCAGATTACAGATTTGCGTGCTGACCGCACTCAAATAGAGGTGGGTGAGCAATTGTCTATTACTGTTATCGTAGCCAATGAGGGCGTGGCAGTCCTCCCTGCAGGAACAGTGGTGACACTAAATTTCAGCGGTACTCCTTCAAAGAAGATATTATACACGCTTGCTGATTTGGCGGTAGGCGAGACTGTAGAATTGACGGAAGAATTTGCTATAACATCTACAAGACCGAATAGCTACACCTTCAAGGCTACCGTCAATGCTGACAAGAATGTGAAGGAATTGAACTACAACAATAACACATCACAGGATTTGACTATCACATTGTTGCCTAATTTCACGGCAACCGTCAGCACAGACAAGGAGGTATATCGCCAAGGTGAGGCTATCACTATCAGCGGCCAGACCAGTGCTGGAGGCAAGAATGCCAATGTGGAGGTCTATTTTGTCAATGGTGGCATTCGCCAATCCATCACTGTTCAAGCCGATGCTGAAGGAAACTTTGAAACAACTTATCAGCCTTACAACCGTCAAGCAGGTCATTTCACTGTGGGTGCATGCTATCCAGGAACGGGCGAGAGTGACGGCTCAGCAGAAATTGATGTCTATGGTCTTCGTTTGTCAAGCTATTTTACTACTCACGACCTTAGCTTGGGTGATGAGGCTCAGGGAACAATTGTTGTGGAGAACCCTGGTCAATTGCCTCAGACTGGTATGTCCATCGTGCAGCAAGCTGAGACGGGGGATAATAAATTGACGTTGGGTGCGATTTCGTCCATCGGGGCAGACGGCCAGATAACAATACCTTATACACTGAAGGGCAATGCTTTGACAGAAGGTAATGACTGGCAGCAGATACCGCTGCATATCACATCTGCAGAGGGTAGTGTTGTTGATTATAACATTTATTACTATGTTCGTCCGCTTAAAGGAAAACTGAAAGCCAGTCAAACACGCATAGAGACCACTGTTACAAAGGGTGCTCCACGTGATTATCAGTTGCAGATTAGTAATATTGGACGTGGAGAAACCGGTCGTATCACTTTATCTGTGCCTTCATGGGTGGAATCATTGACACCCACAGAGATGTCCTCGCTCAGTCAGGGTGATACGGCAACTGTCGTACTGCGACTGAAGACCACGGATGATATGCAGTTGAATGTTCCAGTGACTGGACAGATAGGCATTAACTGCGCCCAAGGCGATGGCGTTCCTATTAGTTTGAAAGTGACACCTGTATCGGAGGCCACAGGACATCTGCTCATTGACGTAGTGGACGAGTATTCTTACTACGCTGAAGGCAAACCGCATGTTGAGGGTGCCAAAGTATTGGTGAAGCATCCAACGACGGGTAAAGTCGTGGCGCAAGGTCAGACCGCTTCCGATGGCCGCTATTCCGTAGAACTGCCTGAGGGTTGGTACACTGTTAGCATCAGCGCTGAAAAGCATCAAAGTTACCAGACAACCCTTGAAGTGGCACCTGGTCAGCAGATAGGCAAAGAAATTTTCCTCACTTATGAAGCCGTTTCCTATACATGGGAGGTGGTAGAGACAGAGGTGGAAGATGAATACGAGATTGAGACCGTGGTGAAGTACGAGACTAATGTGCCGAAGCCGGTTGTTATCATCACACTGCCAGAGGAAATGCCACAAGTGGGTGAAGTAATCCCTGTCATTATTACCAATAAGGGATTGATTGGTGCAAATGATGTGGATGTGACCATGTCTGTCACAGAGGGACTGGATGTGGAATGGCTCACAGATCCCACATTGACCGTTCTCGCACCTCAGCAAAGCGCTATATTCTATGCAGTACTGAAAGACAATGAAGCACATTCAGCGCGCAGAAGAGCGCCAGGTGAGGGACTCGGTTTTTGCCTCCATCTTTACTCTACGTTGTTGGGTCACTATGTTTGTGGTGATTATGAAGAGACAATCGCTGTTGAGACCTCTCGTGCTTGGGGTGATTGTCTTAAGACAATGGCTACCAGTGGAAGTGGTGGAAGTGGTGGAAGCGGTGGAAGTGGCGGAGGAAATTGGAGTGGTGGCCCCAATCCTGTAAATCATCCGGTTAGTACTCCAAATAGTAACACTAATAGCTCGTATGATGGTTCTATGAGTATGGTTCCCAATCTCTCGCCAACGGCTAAGTTCTGTCATGAAAAGGAACTGGTGTTATTAAAGAATTTAGCTAAAATCGCAACACCCGAAAGAGGTAATTGTGGCGACACACAAATTGGCGGTTATGTTTTGATTCCTGATTCGGGTCCTGAATATGATGTGTGGGGTGTGGCAGCTGATGGTGTATCGAAGGTGCGCATTAGGTTCAAAGAAGGTGTCAAAAATGTGATACCATTTGATGAAAGATGTGGTAATCCTCACTGGACGATAAAGGAAGGAATTGGTACATTGGAAAATGCTGATGGTTGGGAAAATGTGGTTTTTAAGGCTCCAGACGACTTTCCTGGTGATGAACATAGCAGTTCATATACTGTGCATGCGGTTCTTGAATATATGGTTAATGGCTCTAATTCGAATGGTGATTTTGTCATGAAGAGGGATACATCTGAAGTCCCCATTAAGATAACCCGTGCTCCTTTAGCATTGATACATGGCCTTGCATCTAGTCCAGAAACATGGGAGAAATTTGCAGGATATCTCACTAATGCAGAAAATGCAATCAATATGTATGATGATTATCAAGTTTTGTGTGTGGACTATAGCGACACCCACTTTCGCCATTTCGCAACAAATGAAAATGTCGTGAATAATAGTATACAACAGCTTATTGCTAAGTATATGTCAAAAGGTATTGTGGCAAACAAGGCTGATCTTATAGGGCATAGTATGGGTGGCATTCTTGCAAGATGGCATGTTCAATATGTCCCAAAGGGGAACACCAACGTTCATAAGATTATTACTGTGAATACGCCTCACTCGGGAAGCCCAGTTGCAAATTTTATGAATGAATTGTCACAGACTAGTGCATTAAATATATTGAAAGATGTTATAACAGGTAACATGTTGCATGGTGGTTACGATGGTGCAATTCAAGACCTTGCAATCGGTTCTGAAGCAACAGACTATTATCTAAATGATTCATATAAAGAAAACAGTGAGATACTCGCTAAGATGAATAACATCCCGATTCATGCTGTGACCTCTTATATCGAAGGAAAAGTTCAAGATGCATATTATGCTGCCATTGCATTAGGCACAAATGAGGCAATAGAAGATTTCTTAACCATATATGATGCATTTGTTAATCCTGTGGAGGCATGGGAACTCCCCAAGGCATCGTATGATTTGTTTAAGGCCATAACTGAGGTCGGAGGTGAATTGGACTATGGAATAGCATTGGCTGATGCATTAGCTCCTGGTGATTGTATTGTTCCTTATGAAAGCCAGACGGGTGGGCTCCCATTGGGTTGTGTGCAGCCTTTCTCTGGGGGATTGGAAATATGTCATACGGCGATGACAGGAAATCATGAAGTATGGGAACATCTTATTACGATGCTTAATGCATCTGTGATGGATTCAAGATTTTGTAAGACAGGTTTTCACCCAACAAAATTAGAATTTATGAAAAGGGATATGAGTCGAAGATTAGGTGATGAGGCTGAACCACAAATAACCCAAGACGTGTCTTTAGACATTCAACTGAGTATAAATGAGGGTGAACTTCATGTACGAGTAGATGATTTGAAAGGGGGTAGTATGAACAATCTTAAAGTTCTTGTAAGATTTGATGGATATGACGAATTAAAAGCTGGAAACGATTTCATCTTGTCTATCCCCTCCACTCATCAAGGTGTGATTAAGGTGTATGCTTGTTGTGAGACTTTTGTCGGAGAATCTGTTTGTGATAGTGCATTCATTGATGTACAAAAAAGCCAGACATCGCCTGTTGAGTTGAAATGTATACGCCTTTGTCAAATAGACATGAGTACTCCTCTTGCTGTCACCCTTGTATGTACTTGGGCTGATGGATCCGTGACCCATGTTATTCCTGATGCGGCTACATTCACAGACAATTTGGCTACCTATTCCAATGGCAAAATCACAGGTCTGCATAGTGGTAGTGGTACGGCTACGTTCACCTATCAGGGCTTGACATGCGAAGCACCATTCACGGTCTATAACTTTGGACAGAGTGATGATGAAGAGGGCAGCACGTCCGTTTGTTCTACTGTGTCTCTGAAGTTGTCACAGACGATGACGATGACTCGTCAGGCCTTCCGTGGTACACTTACCGTATTTAATGGTAATGAATCTGCCGCCATGCGGGATGTGAAATTGGATTTGAAGGTGACGAACTCTGTTACAGGAGAAGTGGCCACCTCTCATGAGTTCCAGATTAATGCGGAATCTTTGGACGGGTTTAATGGTGAACTGGCATTGGATGCAGGTTGGACGCTCGCCGGTAATGCTACGGGTACAGCCACTATCCTGTTTATCCCGACGAAGTATGCTGCTCCGACGGAACCTGTGGAGTGGAGTTTTGGCGGTACATTCAGTTACATTGATCCATTTACGGGAACGGAGGTGACTCGTGAACTCTATCCCGTCACCCTCACCGTGAAGCCTTCTCCAGAGCTTGACCTCACCTACTTCATGCAGCGTGATGTCTATGGTGACGACCCATTGACGCTTGATGTGGTCGAGGCGATGGAACCTGCTGAGTTTGCACTCCTTGTTAATAACAAGGGTTATGGGGATGCGACGAATGTGAAGATGTTGACACAGCAGCCAGAGATCACGGAGAATGAGAAGGGATTGCTCATCGATTTCGAACTCATCAGCTCTCAGGTGAATGGTAGTGATGCAACCTTGTCGTTCGGTCAAAGCATCGCCAATGACTTCGGTACGATTCCGGCTCACTCGCAGTTGTACGCTCAGTGGTGGTTGACGAGTACGCTGCTCGGACATTTCACCGAGTATGATGTGCAGGCCACCCATGTGACCAGCTATGGTAATCCAGACCTGTCGTTACTTGATCAAGTGACCATCCATGAACTCATCCACGGCTTTGACATGCCGAATGGAAGCTTGATTGGTGGTCCTGAAAAGGGTAGGGCATTCCTGGTGAATGACATCGTGGATGCCAATGATCTGCCAGACAAACTCTATTTCACCAATGGAGATACGGCTGGCGTGGTCATTGCCACGACGGCGAAGATTGAGCGGACATCGCCTACTACTTGTCTGCTGACTGTCACTCCGTCGGCTCCAGGTTGGAACTATGGCAATCTGCTCGACCCGACTTATGGCTATGCGGAATTAAAGAGCATCGTGCGCCAGAGTGACGGTCAGGAGTTGGGCAATACCCGATTCTGGCAGACCGACCGCACATTGCGTGATGGCAAGGATTGGCTCTATGAATACCGCCTGCACTTTGTTGACGAATTCAATACGGGTGCGCCAGTGACATATCTGCTGACCTTCGATCCTGTGCCCGAAGAGGTGCTGGAGGTGGCTTCCATCGGCGTCGTACCTGAAGAAGGAAAGATTGCTGAAGAGCCTATCGAAACATTGACGGTGACCTTCAACAAGCCTGTTGATGCCTCGACCTTCACCAGCGATGACATCACACTCGCTGTGCAGGGAGCTAAGCAGGATGTCAGCACGATTGGCATCAGCACCAACGACAACAAGTCTTTCGTGTTGGATATGAAGACCGTCAACCCGCAACTTGGTAACGGTTACTACACGCTGACTGTGCAAACGGCAGGCATCACTGATTGGGAAGGCTTCCAAGGTAGGGCAGGCAAGCAGGTTGGCTGGATTATGTTCCGTGGTGGACTGGTACAGCTGCTGACGTCTGCTTGGCCAAAGAACGCTGGTTCGGTGATGCGCAAACCTGATGAAGCCGCTGGTTCACGCCGTCTGGCTCAGACCAATGAAGACATCAATGACAACACTGCCGAATATGGTTCTACGGTAACTTTGGTGGCTGTGGCTGAGGGGGGTTATGAATTCACCAATTGGACGCTCAATGGTGAGGTGGTATCGACCGATGTGGAGTTGGAGACGACCGCTTTGGGCGACATGAATGTGGTGGCCAACTTCGCAAAGAAAAAGTATATGGTCAATGTCACAGTCGAAGGCACAGGCGGCACCACGGCCGGTACAGCTACAGGTATCTATGAGTATGAGACTGAAATCAGTGTGACGGCTGTTCCTGACGAAGACTTTGACTTGGAGAACTGGACAGTCAATGGCAAGGCAGTTGAGGGAAGTGGCAATATGTTGACGGTGACAGTGGACAAGCCGCTTGATGTTCAGGCTTCCTTCCTGCAGGAGTATTTCTACCAGAGGGTCACACTGGATAAGGGTTGGAACTGGATTTCAGCTTACTTGAGTGAACCTTGGGCTGTGACAGACTGGAGCCGATACACGAACCGTATCATGGGTCAGACGGATGAGGCCGTCAACGATCCAGAAACAGGAATGACGGGACGCCTCTCCGAACTGATGTCAGGACAAGCCTACAAGGTGGAGGCGAACAGCCGCTTCACGAACACGCTGCGTGGTCATCTGTACAATACGGCAGTGAGCCCCATCAATCTGCGTAAGGGTTGGAACTGGGTGGCATTCCCATACATGAATGGAGCCACGATGGATGTCGTGACGACAGCAGAAGAGGGTGACTTCATCGCATCGCAGAAAGGCTTTGCCGAGTATGTGGACGGTGCATGGATAGGAACACTCGATATGTTCATCCCAGGTGAAGGCTACCTCTATAAGTCAACATCCGAGAAGAGCTTGGCGTTTGACAAGTCCAAACTCATCGACGACAGTTCTTACGGAGAAACTGATGCGGACATCACCGAACAGGATGTGGATATTCGTCGCTACCCCAGCACGATGAACATGACGGCACGCATCTGTCGTGATGAATCAGAAGAGTTGGGCGAAGGCTACAGCATCTATGCGATGGTGGGCGATGAACTGCGTGGTGTCAGTCAGCATGTGTCAGGCAAGCATTACTTGACGGTCTATGGCGACGAAGCTGCTGACGTGACGTTCTTCGTGGAGTCTGCTGAAACTGGTGAAACCTTTGAGGCTCACGAGACACTGGCGTTCCGAGATGACGTGGTGGGCAGCAGCAAGAGTCCGTTCACCATCAATATTGGTGAAGTGACCGGCATCGACTCGATCAGCAGTGATGGCAAGATGACCATCTATACCGTCGAGGGTGTGCTTGTCAGTCAAGAAGCTACGATGAAGACGCTGCTCAGTTTGCCGAAGGGTGTTTACATCATCAACGGTAAAAAGCGATTCATAAGGTAAGACTTATGACGTGAAACATATAGTGTTTTCTTGACCCATCAGGGGAAGGCTGCAATTGTTGCGGCCTTCCCCTTTTTATTTGCACGTCTTTACATTCACACCTTAGAGCAGACAAATATTATCTGCGCAAGTGGTACGAGTGTCTCCAGCGTATCCAACAATGTAGGTTTCAACGATAAAATTCAGAAAGACAGTAACTGCCTGTTCCCGCAGCTTTGGTGACTGGGATGACGAAGACTGGTAAAGCAATGCAATGGTATGATACTAAAGTGGCGTTAGTATCATACTAAAGGGGTTACGGTATCATACTGCAGCCCCTTTAGTGTTAGGGCATAGAAAAGAAACAGAAATTTTCTTTTGGTACTTCGCTCGATTAAGCGTAACGTTGCCTACGCCGAAGTTACTTACGCTCGACAATAAAAATAGTTATTTTCATTTTGTATTGTGCTCACTTAATCGTACCTTTGCAACCGATAATGCAAAAAAGAATAAGAATGAAAAGGTATATTTTATGGATGCTGACCGTCATCCTGACTTGCGGTCTTGTGATGACATCGTGTTCGAACGATGAAGAAGCTGCACTACCACCAGTGAACGAGGTGGAAGCGCTGCTACAGAAAATGACGCTACGCGAAAAGGTGGGACAGATGTTCTATATCCGCATGGAGTCGCTTGACGCCACGATTGAATGGGAGACATTCGATGATCTGGCTGCCCTCAAGAATCAGGAAGTAACCACGAAGATGAGGAGCACGAACGAGAACTATCCCGTGGGCGGCATCATCCTGTATGCTTGGAACATAGAGGACGAGGAACAGTTGGCACGCATCATCCCGCAGCTGCGCTCATTGAACGGCAATCCACTGATCTGCATCGATGAGGAAGGAGGCAGGGTGGCACGCATTGCTAACAATCCGAACTTTCACCTCAAGAAATACGAGTCGATGGCTTCCATTGGTGCCACAGGCGACCCACAGAAAGCCTACGAATGCGGCAACACCATCGGCACTTATCTGAAGCGTTACGACTTTGACATCGACTTTGCTCCCGTGGCTGACGTGAACACCAATCCTGAGAATATCGTCATCGGTCCCCGTGCCTTCAGCGATGATCCAGCCGTAGCCGCGTCCATGGTGACCAGCTATCTGCAGGGGCTGAAGGATGCGGGTATCACAGGCTGCATCAAACACTTCCCGGGTCATGGTGATACATCGGCCGACACGCACACGGGTTATGCACAGTCGCTGAAGAGTTGGGACGAGATGAAAGAGTGCGAGATGGTAACCTTCCGTGCAGGCATCGAGTGGGGTTGTCAGCTCATCATGACAGCCCATATCGCTGTGCCTAATGTCACTGGTACCACCGACCCCTCCACGCTGTCGCCTATCATCCTGCAAAACAAGCTGCGCGGCGAGTTGGGCTATCAGAATATCATCGTCACCGATGGCATGGAGATGGGCGCCATCACCCAGCACTACACCAGTGCCGAGGCAGCAGTGGGCAGCATACAGGCAGGTGCGGACATCGTGCTCGGTCCTCGCGACTTTGTCGAGGCCTTCGAGGCCGTTGTCGCTGCTGTGAACAACGGCACCATCAGCGAGGAACGCATCAACCAGAGCGTGCGACGCATCCTGACACTCAGATTAGGAATGAGGTGAGTCAAATCCTCCCAGCGTCAGGTTTTCCCTTGACGCCTTCTCCGAAACGGAATAGGTTTTGTATTTTGCCTGCGTTTCTGCACCGGCGAAGTTAATAAATGTGAAAAATCCGTTTTTTCCTTTGGTATTCCGCTCGATTTGCACTACCTTTGCCCCCATGAAAGGTTTCATATCTTATACTATCAATGTGCGGGGGAGGTTGTTGGATCTCTCGGAGCCTCAGGTGATGGGCATTTTGAACGTGACCCCCGACTCGTTCTATGCGTCCAGTCGGATGGAAACGGAGGTGGCCATCCGTGAACGTGTCAGACAGATTGTGAAGGAGGGTGGGGCGATGATTGACATGGGTGCCTATTCCTCGCGTCCGGGGGCAGAAGATGTGAGTGTGGAGGAGGAAATGACACGATTGAGACGTGGCATGAAGGTGTTGCGGGAAGAGGCTCCCAATGTGCCTGTGAGCATTGACACTTTCCGTGCCGATGTGGCGAAGATGGCTGTGGAGGAATTGGGGGCTGACATCATCAATGACATTTCGGGCGGAGAATTGGACGAGAAGATGTTTGAGACGGTGGCGCGGTTGGGCGTTCCTTACATCCTTATGCACATGAAGGGGACACCCCAGACGATGCAGGTGGCTCCGCACTATGATGACTTGATGAAGGAGGTGATGCGTTACTTTGCGGAGAAGATACAGCTGCTACGAGATCTCGGGCAGAAGGACATTATCCTTGATCCTGGGTATGGCTTCGGCAAGACACTCGATCACAACTACGAATTGCTGGCGCATCAGGAAATGCTCCATGTCTTCGAGCTTCCGTTGTTAGTGGGCTTCTCACGCAAGAGCATGATATATAAATTGTTGAACTGCACGCCCGACGAGGCGCTGAACGGTACCACGATGCTGAACACCTTTGCCTTGACCAAGGGGGTAAGCATCTTGAGGGTGCATGACGTGAAGGCTGCCTACGAGGTGGTTACGCTGGCAAATAAACTAAAACTTAACCGTGTTTGAATTTGGCATAAAAGACGCTATTGACATTCTGTTGGTCGCCATGTTGCTGTTTTACGCATGGAGGCTGATGAAGTCGTCGGGCTCGTTGAACGTGTTCTATGGCATCATGGTGTTTGTCATCATTTGGATTGTGGTGTCGCAGATGCTGGAGATGAAACTGCTTGGCAGTATCTTCGATAAACTGGTTAGTGTGGGTGTGTTGGCGCTTATCATCTTGTTTCAGGAAGAGATTCGACGGTTCTTCCTCACGCTGGGTTCGCAACGGCGGTTGAATTTCATCACCAGATACTTTGTGAAGAACAAGGCCAACATCACCGAAGAACACGAGGATCAGCAAATCATGCGCATTGTGTTGGCTTGCGACTCAATGAGCAAAAATATGGTAGGTGCCCTTATCGTCATTGAACGGGAGATGTCGCTGAGTGACGTCGTCAAATCGGGCGAAGTCATCGATGCAAACATCAGCACGGAGCTTATCAAGAACATCTTTTTCAAGAATTCACCTCTCCATGACGGTGCCATGATTATTGGTCACAATCGTATCATGGCGGCTGGTTGCATTCTGCCTGTGAGCCACAACCTGAATATTCCCAAGGAACTGGGACTGCGCCATCGTGCAGCCCTTGGTATTACCTCGCAGAGTGATGCCATTGCCATCATCGTGAGCGAGGAGACGGGAGCCATCAGTGTGGCACAAGGCGGCGAGTTCCACCTGCGTCTGGCCAGCAACGAATTGGAGAGTTATTTGATTAATGCGTTGAGATGAGAGTTGAGGGTATAGAGTTGAGAGTTTAGAGATTATGGATAAGAAAAATTTATATGAACTGTTTCTGCAGCATCCGACCATTACGACTGACAGCCGCAATGTGCCTGAGGGCTCGCTGTTTTTTGCCTTGAAGGGTGAAACCTTTGATGGCAATGCCTACGCCAAGATGGCGTTAGAGAAGGGAGCGGCATACGCTGTGATTGATGAGAAAGAATATGCTGATGAAAACAATGAGCGGCTGATTCTGGTGGATGACGTTTTAGTGGCCTTGCAGCAACTGGCTAAATTTCATCGTGTCCACTTGGGGACGCCCATCATCGGCATCACTGGTACAAACGGCAAAACGACCACCAAGGAACTGATTGCCACTGTGCTGAAGAAGAAATACAACGTGCTCTATACACAAGGCAACTTCAACAACCACATCGGAGTGCCGAAGACGCTGCTGCAACTGAGGAAGGAGCACGACATAGCCGTCATCGAGATGGGCGCCAACCATCCAGGGGAAATCAAGACGCTGGTGGAGATTGTCCTGCCTGACTTTGGCATCATCACCAACGTGGGCAAGGCACACCTGTTGGGCTTCGGCTCGTTCGAGGGTGTCATCCACACCAAAGGCGAATTGTATGACTTCATCAGAGAACTGCAGGGCACTGTCTTCATCAACAACGACAACCCGCACCTCTTAGGCATCAGCCAAGATTTGAAGCTGGTCAAGTATGGTCAGAAGGAAGCGGACGATTTGTTGGTGAAGGGGCAACTCCTTGAGTGCAATCCGTTCTTGAAGTTCCAATGGGGAATACAGACAGCGGACAACAGCCAATCGTCAACCGTTCAAACTCGCCTGATTGGTTCGTACAATCTTGACAATGCCCTTGCTGCAGCTTGCATCGGAACCTATTTCGAGGTGCCGGCCAACGACATCAGTGCAGCGTTGGAAGAATACACCCCATCCAACAACCGCAGTCAGTTGACCATCACAAAGGACAACAAGCTCGTGGTGGATGCCTATAATGCCAATCCTACCAGCATGAAGGCTGCACTTGACAACTTCCGCCTGATTCCTGCCGATCACAAGATGTGTATCCTCGGACAAATGGGTGAATTGGGTGATGTGAGTGATGAGGAACATCAGAAAGTGATTGAACAGATTGGCGAAGGCGGTTTCGAACAAGTGTGGCTGGTAGGTGAGAATTTCACCAAAACCCAGCATCCTGCCCAGTATCGGCTCTTCGCCAACGTGGATGAGGTGAAGGCGGCAATAGCCACTCAGAAACCTCAGGGTTACCTCATCCTTATCAAAGGCTCAAACAGCAACAAACTCGTGCAGACAGTGGAACTGCTGTAGGCACTGACCCACATAAATAGCATCGAATATGAAATACCTTACCAACCTATTCCTCAGTCTGGTGCTCGTCTTTGGAGTGAGCATCCATACACAGGCTCAGACAAGAGTCATGACTGCCAACGACTCCATTGTGCAGGAACTGAAAGACCGTATCAAGACTGCCAAAGAGAAGACACGTGCCAGCAGGACACAATGGAGAGCGGATGAACGCGAAGTGAACCGGCTGACCCGTGAATTGGAACGTGCCAGACGACAGACACAAAAGGACAAATTGGCTGCCAGAAGAGCGAAAGCCAAAGGCAAGGACTATACCCCCAAGGTGGCCAAGGTGCAGTTAGACAATCCCAAGGCTCCCAAATCGACAACCCCTAAAGCCACTACTTCAAAGGCTAAGTCTGAGGCTAAATCTGAGGCGGCTCCAAGAGTAACCCAGAAGAAGACTGCCAGTGCGGCGGCACAAAGGAGACAAGAATTACGCGAGAAAACTCAGGCTGCCAAAGCCGAGAAGGTTGAGAAAGCTGAGAAAACCGAAAAAGTCGAGACAAAGCCCGCCACAAGGACAACAGAGCCCAAAGTGGAAGTCGAGAAAGAACCTAAGGTGAAAGTTGAGAAAGCGCCTAAGGAGAAAATCGAGAAAGAACCCAAGGAGCCTAAAGCTCCCAAGGAACCCAAGCCCAAAGTGGAGAAAGAACCCCAACCCAAAGTTGAAAAGGCTACCAAAGCGAAAGTAGAAAAGACTCCTGTTCAACGAGAGACCAAAGAAGAGAAGGAGCGTGCCAAAGAGGTCAGGAAACAGCGTGATGTGAAGGTGAGCGTGAGGCGGAAACGCGACATGAAGAGTGACGAGAAAGATGACGATGACGAAGAAGAATAAATGATATACAAAACAGCATTACAACACCTTTTTACAACCTATTATGATGAAAAAGAACATATTGAAGCGAGTTATCTATGCTATGATGGTCGCCTGTTTTCTGTATGGATGTACAGAAAACAAACCTCTTACGTTTGTTGCAGGCAGTTACGAGGCCACCTACAATGGGCATAATGGTCCCGTCACCATCAAAGCCACATTCAGTGATTCGTGCATTACAAACATCGATGTGCTCGAACAATCCGAAACCCCTCACCTCGGTGATTGTGCCTTCGAACAACTGATACCCCAAATCATCTCTGCCAATGGTATCGGCATGGATGCCATTTCGGGTGCCACTGTCACCAGCCATGCTTTGATGAACGCTGTGGCACAAGCTGCCGAGGATGCCCATGTGTCGGATATTGACCAGTTCCGGAAGAACAATCTGGCGGGCAAGAATGAAGACATCGACGACACGTGGGATGTGGTGATCGTCGGTGCAGGTGGCGCAGGAATGGCAGCTGCTGCTGAGGCTTCTGCTGAGGGCAATTCCGTGTTGGTGATAGAGAAAAATGGAGAGATGGGCGGTAACACCTTGGTGTCGGGTGGCATATACCAGAGTGTGGTTCCTTATTTGGTGTGGGAGCCTTCACAACCTGATGCCACGATGGGTAAGGGATATGATGGCCAGATGTACGAGAAGGCCAAGATGGGCACAGGTTGCATCGATGAACTCAAGATCATCATGGACTGGTCGGAAGAGGATTTTGATAGTCTTTATTATACTACACATGATTTCAACCCAGGTAAAACTGAGGAACTGTCCCGACGTGGTGTACACAGGGAATATCGCCCCATTCTGCAGGCACTGAAGAAGGAAATCGCTGCTTACCTTGCTTGGGCAAAACCTAAGTTGCAAAGTGGTGTGCCAGAAACAAAGCTCACCCTGTTCTCCACCGACAATCTGCACATCTTCCAAACCTACTATGGAGGTCTGCGCCAAAGTGCGGAGGGCAACAAGTGGGCGTATGGTGATATGGAGTTGGTGAAGCAGATGGTGGAAGAAGGATCGGCGCTGAAACCCTGGTTGCTCTCGATGGGTGTAGAGTTTTTGGAACAGCAATTGATGATTACAGGTGAGATGTGGTTCAGAGGTAATAAGATGACGGGAGCCCGTATAGATACCGATGGTGATGGAGAGCCCGAATTGTACGAAGGGAATTGGGGTGCTTATGTGATGGCGCCTTACCACACCTTCATCAAGGCAAATCCCAAGAATAAAGTGCTGACATCCACTACGGCATACGAGCTGATCATGGATGGAGACCGTGTGACTGGTGTGAAGGCAGAAAGGCAGGACGGTACCAAGGTGAAGGCACATGCCAAGAAAGGGGTGATTATTGCCTCTGGCGGATATGCAGCCAACATCAGCAAGGTCATCAACACCAACCTCTATTGGAAACCAGAATATTTGAGCCGTCAGATGGGTTCCACCAACCGCTCCTCCATGCGAGGTGATGGCATCGAGATGGCACAAGACGTCGGTGCTGCAGTGACGGGCATGGGCTGGACACAGTTGATGCCACAGGCGTATGTTGATTATGGTAATATCGCATTCGGAAGCATCTCTGATGCTATTTTCGTGAATCCAGAGACGGGCAAACGCTTTGTGGATGAGTCGCAGGAACGTGACGTTCTTGCCATTAAGGCATTCAAGACTGGTGTCACCATCAACGGCAAATCCGGCGCCTTCCTCTATATCGGTGGTGAAACCACGACGGAACCGAACGACATCAGAGGCGTGGACATTCCTGGCAAGCAATACGCCAGAACAGTGGAGCAACTCCCCGAACTGCTGAAATCTCTGAAACTGCATGCCCTCTCCGAGCAGATCATCAAGACCATCCGTGCCTACGATGCAGCCATCATGGACGGAAAAGAGCCCGATGACATAGACAAGAAGTTCGCCACTTCTATTATCGGACGTGCCAAGAAGAATGAAGACGGCACCTACGACAAATCCACCTATACGCTGGACAGCGTGATGCTGACCATCCGAGTGATGGCTCCAGCCGCTCACCACACGATGGGTGGTTTGCGGGTGGACACTTGGCGCAGAGTCTTAGACAACTCTGGCCGACCCATCCCAGGTCTCTTTGCTGCAGGTGAAGTGACTGGTGGTATTCATGGTGGCAACCGCTTGGGCGGCAATGCCCTGACCGAAGTGATGGTTTCAGGACGTATCGCTGCTCGCAGTGTGAATAGACAGCGATAACGCCGTCCTTCCCGTCAAATCAATTTCGTTTTGCGATAGCCCATCCCTGTGACATGGCAGATGAGCTGTCCTTCTTGATTAGTCACCCGTACCTCCACTGCAGGAATCTTGTGGTGGTCGGCCACGCTGACGGCCTCAGCCCGAAGTAGATCCCCCTCTTTGGCACTCGACACAAACATGATGCCGCTGTTGATGCCAAAGGTGAGTTGCCCCGAATGATTCATCAGGGCTGCGATGGCCAAATCTGCCAACGTGAATAGGGCACCCCCTTGACACACATTTCCACCATTCAGGTGCTCCTTCGTCACCGTCATCTCTGCCACAGCGTGCGTTGCATCCACTTCTGTGATCCTACAACCTGCATTCGCGGCAAAACGATCCGTGCGATTCAGCATTTCTCCTATGTTCATTGTTTCCTTCATATCCTTTTTTGTATAAAATCCACTGCAAAGTTATAAAGAATCAAGATATTTTTCATAACTTTGTACTCAAATTTCGTATATGGTTATGAATAAGATCTGAAACATGAAAAAGATATGTGATTTTATCGCCCAATGGATGGGCTTGTTGGTGCTGGTAGTGGCAGCATGGTCATTGTTGATGCCTGCATCTTTCTTGTGGATTGACACATGGGCTATCAACCCGTTGCTGGGCGTGATCATGTTCGGCATGGGATTGACGTTGTCTCCGCTTGATTTCAAGATGGTGTTGAGCCGTCCCAAGGATATTCTTATCGGGTGTTTGGCTCAGTTCACGGTCATGCCGCTGCTTGCATGGTTCCTGACGTGGGCTTTCTCCTTACCTAAGGAGTTGGCATTAGGTGTGATTCTCGTGGGCTGTTGTCCTGGAGGCACGGCTTCCAATGTCATCACCTATCTGGCAAAGGGCGATCTGGCGCTGTCAGTCGGCATGACAGCCACGTCCACTTTACTTGCCCCGCTCCTCACGCCGCTACTGGTCTGGTGGATGGCCGGAACGATGGTGGATGTGGATGTGTTGGGCATGTTGCAGAGCATCGTTTATGTGGTGATTGCGCCCATCATCTGCGGATTACTTTGCCAACGTTTCTTGCCCAAGATGACACAGAGTGTTGTTCCCTACCTGCCAGCATTCTCTTCCGTTGCCATTGCCATCGTGGTGGGCATCGTCGTGTCCCACACGGCAGACAAGCTCTTAGCAGGAGGTCTGTTGGTTGTGCTGGTGGTGATGGCGCATAATCTGTTGGGACTGGCTGTCGGTTTCGTGGTGGGTTTCCTCCTGCGATTGTCAAGACCCAAGTGTGTGGCAGTCAGCATTGAAGTGGGCATGCAGAACTCCGGCCTTGCCTCGTCATTGGCTGTGTTGCATTTCGCGGCCTATCCTCTTGCCACCATCCCTGGAGCCATTTTCAGCGTGTGGCATAACATCAGTGGTGCTTTAGTGGCAAAGCTGTATCAAAGAATCTTTAAGTAGTGCGGTATTTCTCTTCCAACCCGCCATTGATGACGTCGAAAACTTCCTGCATGATGACTTTGGTCTGCTTGCCTTGACGCTCTTCGGCGGTGATGGGTTTGTGGATGGTCAGCGTGACAGTACCCCAATGGACGGACTTGTGGTGACGATTGAAGACATCGAAAGAGCCATTGATGGTGAGAGGCACGATGGGGAGCCCGATTTCATTGGCAAGCATGAAGGAGCCTCGTTTGAAGGGGGACATCTTGCCGGTGTGGGTTCGTGTGCCCTCTGGGAAGATGACCATGGACATGCCGCCCTGAAGGGTCTCACGTGATTGCTGTACAGCTTTGGATATGCCAGAGATGCCGTCGGCGAGGTAGATTTGCTTGGATTTGGCGCAAGCATAGCCGACGAAAGGTATCTTGCGCAAGTATTCCTTCATCATCCATTTGAAGTTGTGGCCGAGGTAGCCATAGACGAGGAAAATGTCGTAGTAGCCCTGATGATTGGCAAGGAATACGTAACTTTCTTCTTTCTTGATGTTCTCTTTTCCTTCCACCTTGACACGGAGCAGGAAGAGCCAGAAGGCGCACTTTGACCAGAACTTGGGCAGGTAGTAGGCCACCACGTCGGTGTCGCCCAGGAATCCTGCAATGATGACACTGGTTGCCACGAAGATCGTGATGACCACGAAGATGGGTAAAGCAATGAGGAATGAGTAAATCTTGTAGAGTATGTTCAGGATGATCATGCTTTGACTTTGTTTTTAGTTTTTTGTTCTTTTGAGTGTGATGACATTGACTTCAGGCCATGCACCGAAACGGAAGGGGAACATGACGGCTCCGATGCCATCGCTGACGTTGAGAATCTGATTCCCTTCAGCATAGCCGCCAGACCATTCGCGATAGACGTGGGCGACGGGCGACCAACCGAACACCTTAAATTGGCCTGCATGAGTGTGGCCTGAGAGGGTGAGCTGGATGTTGGTCTGGGGTATGATGTTGCGTCGCCAGTGGGTTGGGTCGTGACTCATGAGCACGGTGAAACAGTTGCGCTTGAGCCCCTTCATGGTCTTGGGCAGGTCGCCGAGGGCAGGGAAAGGAGGACGTCCGTCGTTCTCCACACCGGCAATGACGAGAGAGTCGTTGCCGCGTCGGATGATGCGGTGCTCATTGAGCAGAAGCGTCCATCCGTAGTCACGAATGCGTCGCTGGAGTTCTTCGACGTCTGCGTGGCGTTCGTCCTCAGTGGGGTAGCGCAGGTACATGCTATAATCGTGGTTGCCCATCACGGCATAGACGCCATCGGGTGCATGAAGTTTATTGAGGTCACGACGGAATCCGTCGAGTTCGGCGCTTTGGTGGTTGACGAGGTCACCTGTGAAGAGGATGGCATCGCATTGTTGGGCGTTGATGAGGTCAACAATCTTGCGTGCATCGGCTTCGTGTCCATCACGCAGCGTGCCGATGTGCAGATCGGAGAACTGGGCGATGCGGTAGCCATCGAACTGCTTGGGCAGGTCGGGAAAGTAGAAGGTCTGCTGATGAACGACATAGCGGTTGCGCCCGATAAAATAGCCGTAAGTAAGCAAAGTGATGGCGAAGAGGGCAAGTGCCATGCCGATGATGCGGAAGATGCGCACGAAGATGCAGTCATAGCCTTCGCGGGTCTTGGCTCCGCCAGTGACGAGCAGGTTGATGCCGTGTCCGATGCCATCGACCAGCATGAAGAGAGCTTTCGGGGCACAGAGGAGCAGGAAGAAATACATGTAGATGCTGACCCATGCCTGATGGTCGGGGCGCATATCGTTGCTGGAGATAATGATGGCTGCAGCGACGGCTAATGCGAGTGAAGGCACCCACCAGAGAAGGCGCAGCCAGCGTCGTTGAGTCCATTGGCGTATGTACACCCAATAGATGTACACGTCTGGCAAGACCAGCAGGAGTATGATGAGCAATAGTATTCTTAACAGCATTGGATGTATTTGTTGATTTCGTCGAGTGAGAGATGTCGTCGTTGGGCGTAGTTGGCGAGTTGGTCGCTTCCTATCTTGCCCACAGAGAAGTAATGTGCCTGTGGCAGACTGATCATCAGTCCGCTCACAGAGGCGTGGGGCTGCATCATGGCAGATGTGGTGAGTGTGACTCCGATGCTCTTGAAACCGATGAGCGTGTCGAGCAGGAAGTTGATGGAGATGTCGGGCAGGCAAGGATAACCCACAGCGGGTCGGATGCCTTGGAACTTCTCCTGATGTAGTTCCTGAATGGTGAGTTGTTCGTCGGGAGCATAGCCCCAGATGGTTTTTCTAACCTCCTCATGCAGTCGTTCAGCCCCAGCTTCAGCCAGTCGGTCGGCGAGGGTCTGGAGCAACATCCGATTATATTCATCGGTGGGGAAGGTCTGATCCACATCGATGCTGGTGGAGGTGGCAAAGATGCCTATTTTGTCTTGACGTGTAGCTGTCTTAGGACGCACATAGTCGCTCAGACAACAACACACACCCTCGTTGTTGGGCACTTGTTGACGCAACATGGGCAGATGAACCGGTTCTCCATAGGGGTGGCTTTGTCCACAGTCGCAGGGACGCATGGGTTGCACCACGATGTCATCACCTTCGCTCCATGCTGGCAGGATTTCCACTACCGTCTTGACTTTCAGGTAGGGTTGGAGGCGTTGGAGCATCTTTTGTGCTTCGTCGTACAGCCGCTGACCCTCTTCCGACTGCTGTGGCAATGACCATGCATGGAAGAAATACACCCAGTTGATGTAGTCTTTCAGGTCGCTGATGCGGTAGTTACGTCTCATGACACCTGAAATCTCAGTTCCTTGCCTCTGATGCCATCCACCACCACACCGTCGCAGTAGGCGGTGAGACCATTGACAATGGTGCGGCGCACACGCCACTTGAAGGTGCGTTCGTCCATCGGTGTCCAGCCACATTTGGTATAGTAACGTCCTTCCTTCACTTGCCAGTTGCCGTTGGGGTCAACCAGGGTGAGGTCAGCGTAATAGCCAGGACGGATGAATCCGCGTTTCTCTATGTGGAAGAGTTGGGCAGGGTTGTGTGCCATCAAGTCGGGGATGCGCTCGATGGGCAGTACGCCCTGGTCGCTCATTTCCAACATCGACACGAGGGAGAACTGAATCATCGGCATACCTGATGCTGCCTTTAAGGCGCCACCCAATTTCTCGTTCTCCAGATGGGGGGCATGGTCGGTGGCTACGACGTCAATGCGTCCGTTGGTCAGCGCCTCCCGAAGGGCTGCACGGTCTTCTGGGGTCTTGACAGCAGGGTTGCACTTGATGCGTGTACCCAATGTGTCGTAGTCTTCGGTCGTGAACATCAAGTGGGCGATGACTGCCTCTGCCGTAATCTTCTTCTCTTCAATGGGCTTGTTCTCAAACAGCTCCAATTCTTTGGCGGTGGAAACATGGGCGATGTGCAGGCGAGCACCTGTCTCTTTCGCCATTTGCACCGCTAAGGCCGAAGACTCGTAGCAGGCTTCCACGCTGCGGATGCGTGAGTGATAGCGTACAGGGAAGTCGTTCTGACCTTTATATCTCTTTTTGAATGCTCGGATGTTGGCCTCGATGATGCCTGTGTTTTCGCAATGAGCCATCAGCAAGAGGGGGGACGTGGCAAAGATGCGGTAGAGGGACTCTGCACGGTCAACGAGCAGATTGCCGGTACTGCTGCCCATGAAGACTTTGACACCTGGCACGCGTTGGCGGTCAAGGATGGGCAAGGTCTCCACGTTGGTGTTGGTGGCTCCGAAATAGAAGGAGTAGTTGACGCGACTGTCTCTGGCCGCAATCTGAAATTTCTCTTCCAACAGGTCGAGGGTCGTTGTGGGGGGATTGGTGTTGGGCATTTCCATGTAAGAGGTCACACCTCCAGCGGCGGCTGTGCGGCTCTCGCTGGCAATATCAGCTTTGTGAGTCATGCCTGGCTCACGGAAATGCACATGGTCATCTATCACACCAGGGAATAGGTATAGCCCTGTTGCATCAATCTCCGTATCGTAGGACTGCGTGGTGTCATCGTTCTCCAGCACCTGCTGAATCATCTCGTCTTCTATCACGACAGAGCCGATGAACTTGCGTCCCTCATTCACGATGGTAGCATTTCTGATGATCGTTTTCATAGGTTATTCTTTCGGTTAGTTCTTGTTCTCTGGTTGTTCTTTAGTTTTGGTGTCCACAGGTTTTGGATATTTCCTGAACCATCCGTCCCATCTCAGTCTCATCACGCCGAAGAAGGCTTCACCAAAGATGCTGCTATTCATCTTCGACACACCTTCCACGCGGTTGACGAAGATGACGGGAACCTCCTTGATTTTGAAGCCACACTTGTAAGCGGTGAATTTCATTTCAATCTGGAATGCGTAACCCTTGAAACGGATGGCGTCGAGGTCGATGGTCTCCAGCACACGGCGTTTGTAGCACTTGAAACCTGCTGTGGTGTCATGAACCTTGAAACCCGTGATGAACCGTACATATTTCGATGCGAAATACGACATCAGCACTCTGCCCATGGGCCAATTGACCACATTGACGCCTGAGATGTAACGGCTGCCGATGGCAAGGTCATATCCTTCATCTGCACAGGCCGAGTACAACCTCGGCAGGTCGCTGGGAGCATGGGAGAAATCGGCATCCATCTCGAAGATGTAGTCATAATTATGTGCCAATCCCCATTTGAATCCAGCGATGTAAGCCGTACCCAGACCCAACTTTCCTTTACGCTCCATCAAGAATAGACGGTCAGCAAACTCATGCTGCATCAGTCCCTTCACAATAGAGGCGGTGCCGTCAGGGGAGCCATCATCAATCACGAGAATATGAAAACATTTCTCCAGCGCAAAAATTGCACGGATAATCTTCTCGATATTCTCCTTCTCGTTGTAGGTCGGTATGATAATTATGCTGTCGCTTTCGTTCATGTACGATACATGCATTGTTCTTTTGTGTTGCAAAGTTAGCACAAACCGCCCATTCGTCAAAATAAAAGCACTTATTTTTTGTTAAAGTTGACGAAATAGGGGTGAACTTTGGGTTGTTTTCCGTACCTTTGCAAAGTATTGACGCATTCCTACTTCAATTAGGAATATATTAGATTTAGCATTATATAGTAAAATGAAGAATCAAAATGTGGAGCCTGCAGAAGGTAAATTAGGCATTCTGGTAGTAGGATTGGGTGCCGTGACTTCCACTTTCATGACAGGCGTGTTGATGGCTCGCAAAGGACTTGCTAAGCCCGTGGGTTCAATGACTCAGTATGATAAGATTCGTGTTGGCAAGGGTGCTGACAAGAAGTATCTTTCTTATTCGGAGATTGTTCCAATGGCAAAACTGGATGACATCGTGTTTGGCGCTTGGGATGTGTATCCTGCCAACGCCTTCCAGAGTGCCATGTACGCAGAGGTGTTGAGAGAGAAGGACATCTTGCCCGTGAAGGACGAGTTGGAGAAGATTGTCCCTTTCAAGGCCGCTTTCGACAAGAACTTCGCCAAGCGTCTGGATGGTGACAATGTGAAGCAATGTGCCACACGTTGGGAGATGGTGGAGCAGATTCGTGAAGACATTCGGACATTCAAGTCAAAGAATAACTGCACACGCATCGTAGTGGCGTGGGCTGCTTCTACAGAAATATATGTGGAGCCCAACATGGAGGTGCATGACACGCAGGCACATCTTGAGGCCGCCATGAAGGCTAACGACACCAAGAACATTGCCCCCTCCATGTGCTATGCCTATGCAGCATTGGCAGAGGGTGCTCCTTTCATCATGGGTGCACCTAACACCACTGTCGATATACCCGCCATGTGGGAGATGTCGGAAAAGCTTGGCCTGCCCATCGCAGGTAAGGACTTCAAGACTGGTCAGACGCTCGTGAAGTCAGGCTTTGCCCCCATCATCGGCACACGTTGCCTAGGTCTGAACGGTTGGTTCTCCACCAACATTCTTGGCAATCGCGATGGCTTGGTGCTTGACGAGCCAGCCAATTTCCGCACCAAGGAGGTGTCCAAACTCTCCACGCTTGAGACCATCCTCAAGCCCGATGCACAGCCTGATCTCTACGGACACGGCAATGACACCGATGATCAGTACTACCACAAAGTGCGCATCAACTACTATCCTCCTCGCAACGATAACAAGGAGGGTTGGGACAACATCGACATCTTCGGATGGATGAACTATCCCATGCAGATCAAGATCAACTTCCTCTGCCGAGATTCCATTCTCGCTGCACCTTTGTTGCTCGACCTCTGTCTGCTCAGCGACCTTGCTGCACGTGCCGGCAAGAGTGGCATCCAGCGCTTCCTCTCTTTCTTCCTCAAGGCCCCCATGCACGACTACACCCAAGGCGAGGAGCCCGTCAACCACCTCTTCCAGCAATACACCATGCTGAAGAATGCCATCCGTGAGATGGGTGGTTATGAGCCCGACGAAGAAATAGACTAATAAACTCTCAATCCTAATCCGAAAGGACGAAGATGGTCTTGCTTGAGCCTCGGCTCTCCTCGATGGCAAGGCCATCTTCTTTGATGCGGATAACGCTCACCGAAACAGGGAAGTCGCCATTCTTTGGATAGACATCATAGGCGCTGTTGCCACGCTTCTCCAAGAAGTAGTGCGACAGCTTTCCCTTCTTGGTGGGGTCGGCAAACGTCGCATCAAATTGGCCTTCGCCATCTTCCGATGCCATGAAAGTCCACACGCCTCCATCCTCATTCACGTAGGGGCTGTCGAATTGGGGCATCACGTCCTCCGTGGCTTCCTCTTCCTCCTCACCCTCATAGGCATCCAAAGCATTTTTGACAATGACGCTGCCAATGGGAGGTAAGTTGCTGTCTGACTCCTCTTTAGGTTCTGGCTCCTCCTTGCCGATTTCGTCCAGTTGGGAGAGTGCCTTCTCGAGGTCATCACAAGCCGTGAACACCATCGTCGATGAAATCAGCATCAGCGCCAAAAACATCGTCGTCAATTTAGTAAAAGATTGTCTTTTCTTTCTCATGTTCTTGTCTTTTTAGGGGTTGTACAATCGTTTATGCGTGGCAAAGGTAAGCCTTTTCATCGACACCTGCAAATTTTAGAGACAAAATTTTTGTCGGACAAAACAAATACTAATTTGCCAAATATCCCGCCTCTGCCGAGAAATAGTTGTGCCTTCAGAGAAGTGCGTCCGTCTGACGTACTTCTTTTTTATTTCTGGTCGCATTCGCTCAAAATCTCCCAAAAATCTAAGGCAAAATCTTCAAAAAATGAGAAAGGGAGTTTCTCGGTAACAAACCACCAGTTTGTCGGTAAGAAACTATCCTTTTCCTTACGAGTAACTATCCGCTTGCTGCTTGGGGTTAAAACCAACTTAAAATCACGTGAACCGTCAGCTCGGCGGAGCCAATTAACTCGATTCATCAAACGAGTTAATTCAATCGATGATTTGAGTTAATTCACGGTCTGGGACGGGTCATTTTCTACGACGCGTTCCAGAACTTTTCAATATGAGTCAATGATATTGCCATAGTCAGCGTTTCTTGCTACATACCTTTTTACTGTGTGCGCACACAGAAATAAAAACACAAAAAATGTAAAAAAACATTTCAGATTATTTGGTGGATAAATTGAAAATTCTTTAATTTGCAACGTCTTCGCGCCGAAGTCACTTTTATGTGACGGGCAATAAATTTTAATCCGGATTTCTCTGAAACCTTCCAAGTAGGTTACGTCATAAAACACCTCACATACACACATAGTAGGCCTTGAGCCTCGATGTACACTGGGTTGAAGGGACGTGAGGTGTTGCTCAAACACCTCACAAACACCTCACGTCCAACCTCATCATGCAGCAACCAAAGGAACGACCCTGTAGAAAGCGACGTGGCTATGATTGGTGCTCTCGAACCCAAGTTCTTTCATGGCCAAGCCCAAGTGGATCTTGGTGCTGTGATTGATCTTCACCAAAGGATATTCACGCTGAATCACCTGCAACAGCTGGAGGCTGTTCATTGATTTTGAAACTTCCCCGTCCATAGGTCTTCTGAAGCAGACCTTCACAATCTCCCCTAAATCCTTCTGTTCCATATACCCCAGATTGATTTCCTGAATGCGAGCCACCTCCACATTGTTGAACCAATAAGGCGCCTTCACCACCTTCAACTCGTGCAGCACCTGCGCATACAGCTGGTCATAGTCGATGTCACCCGTGTTGTCGATGAACATCCCCTGTGGAATGGTCAGGCAGATGTAACGTCGGCTGCCTGTGGCATCTGTCAAAGGATGCGGATTGTTGGTCGATGCCACAAACGAGGCATAACGGGGTCTGTCTTCCTGCGAAGCGCCATAGATGGGGCGTCCGTTCACCTTGCTCTTCGAGAGCGTCTGCTTCAGGGCTGGATGCTGGCTGGGGCGGATGGCATCCAACTCATCGAGGTTCACCAGGAGGTTGTTGGTCAATGCCATCTCCTTGTCGAACTTGTTCGAGAGGTTCAGGTGATCCAGATAATACTGGCGCAGATGTGGGGGCAGCAGTCGCAGCAGGAAGGTGGTCTTTCCACATCCCTGCGGCCCGATGAGGGTCGGCACACATTCGTTGCCATGCTGGGTGTCCATCTGCAACCAGTGAGCCACCATCGAGCGCATCCAGATGGACAGGAACGAAAACTGCTCTGTGCTGAGATTGGGGATGCGGCTGAACAACTTGGCTACGTGGTTCTGCCCGTCCCAAGCGGGAAGTCCATCCAAGTACTCCTTCACGGGGTCGAAACGCTCGACCTCCTCAGAGTTGATGTACTCCATAATGTCCGTCTTGGGACTCCCGTTTTCGCCAACGCCCTCACGTTTGGCACGCAGGATGATGCTGTTGAGCGCCTGCTGTGTCAGCGTGCGGAACTCAGCCTTCTCTCCATCCTTAGACTTGTTGACAAACTCCACTTTCCCGTTCAACACATTGTTGCGGAAAAGATAATTCTCTTGAAGGAACAGCTCCACGTCGAGCATTCCCTCCTGTGAGGCAGGTACAGCCTCTCCATTAATGTGTATTAATTCTTTCATGATTTTAGATAAATTTAAATAATGTATTAGAGGTACAGGCATGTGTTTCTCATGGCCTGTAATTTGACTACAAAGGTACAACATTTTTCTGTCATATGCAAATAAAAGTCCATTATATTTCATAAAAAAACAAAAAAATGACATTGTTTCATCAGCCCATCTTTGAGATGTGGGGTCTATGTGAGGTGTTTGTGAGGTCTATGTGAGGTGTTCGGGCAATACCTCACATGCTCAACAGATTGAAATGCAAATCATTAAACCGCCTTATGTGAGGTGTCGGCACTTTTTGCTTCAAAATTCTTCTATCTGATTATCTGAAGATGTTTCGCCCCCAAGACGCCCCTCAACCCCTTTCCCAAAGATTGCCGACGGCTCTCTTGCCTTTTGCCGTCGGCTCTTTGATGCTTTGCCGTCGGCAAACTTGAAAATTCTCAAGAGAATTTCTGAACGATACGACGTTTCAATCCCCTTGATACGCCGTATCACTGTCCACGAAACGGCGTATCGTTTATGCGTGAATAAGGTACCCTTATTGCCAAATAACCCGCCTCTGCTGAGAAATAACCCAGCGTTATTGGAGAATAACTTTTCCCGCTCCGACCGCGAAGGGCTCCCGCTCCGACCGGCAGGGCTTCCTGCTCCGACCAGGAAAGCCTCTTGCCTCTTGCGGCATAACTCTGATTTTGGGAATCGGAGGAACATCGGAGGTAATTCGGAGGAACATCGGAGGCACTCCTTGGGTGCGTTTTTGGTGTTCAAATGAAAAAACCTTCTTTGTTGCCGTAGGATTTATTCAATTGAGGATAATTGTTGAATATGTCATTTTTTTGTCGTACCTTTGCAGCCGAAAATAAAAATCAATCGAATATACAGACGATGGATACAGAAGGAAAGAGGGCTTTCAATGTTGAGTTCTGGCGTTTTCTGTGGTCGAGCATCCTGATTGCGCTGTCAGCTTGCTTGGGTAATGTGGTCGATTCAATCATTGTGGGTAACCTGATTGGCGAGGATGGCGTGAGTGCCATCAACCTGACCAAGCCCGTCACGCAGTTTATGTTTACCGTCAGCATGTTGCTCTCTACCGGAGCGGGCATGTTGGTGGGCATGCAGCTCGGCAAAAAGGACTATGCCCGTGCTGCTTCCATCTATACCATTTCCACCATCGGCAGTTTTGTCTTTGGGTTGTTGATGACTCTCTGCGGTTTCTTCCTCACCCAACCCATCACGGGTTGGCTGTGTTCCAACGAGCAACTCTTCGGAGGCACCAACGACTATCTCTTCCCCTTGCTGGTGGGTGCGCCTACCTATATGATATCTTGGGCGTTGGCCACGATGGTCGGAGTGGATGGCAGCCCGCGTCTGGTTTCCATTGCCATCCTGATAGATAATGCCGTCAACTTGTTCTGCGATATCATTTTCATCCAATGGTTGGGCTGGGGCATCGAGGGTTCTTCTACGGCGACCGTCGTCGGTCACATTGTGGGCATCGCCATCATGTGCTGGCATTTCCGTTATCCCAATCATCACATCAAGCTATGTGGGGGTAATGATCATGTGTGGGACACGCTGAGGCAGATGGTGTCCCAAGGTGCGCCTCTGGCACTGGCATCCATCAGTTTGACGGCGTTGCTTTACTGTGCCAACACGATTGTATTGTCTTCATTGGGTCGTATAGGTATCTTTGCCTTCTCCGTCTGCATGAACATTCTTTATATCTACAACCTCTTCCTCTCTGGCACCTGCCGCACCATCCAGTCGCTTGGAGCCATCCAAGTGGGTAAGGGGGATAATGAGACGTTCCGACTCGTCATCAGCAAGTCGTTCCGTTTCATCACGATTGCCATGTTGCTCACCTGTGCAACCATCTGGCTGTTCCCAGAGGCGATTACAAGATTCTTTGGTGCCGATGAAGAAAACCTGATTGGGGAAGGTGTGCGCGCATTGCGTATCTTCGCCTTCAGTTTCATTCCTTTCTGCTACATCTACGTGCTGATGGTGGTCTATAAGCTTTATGGTCACCACCACATGGCGCTATTCATCTCGTTGGCGCTCTCGCTGATGGTGATTCCAGCACTGTGGGTGATGGCGAAACTATCGCCAGACAATCTCTGGTACAGCTACCTCATCGCTTATGCCATCGAAGCGTTGCTCATCATACTCTTCCATCGCTTAGGGCATTTGAAGTTTGAACTCAAGGCGGAACACAAGAATTAGTTTTTTAATTGATAATGATATGAGAAAATTATTGATTATGGCCTTTGTGGCCATCGCATTGGTTGCCAATGCACAAGAGAACACCAAGAAGTGGTATGACAACATCAAGTTCAGCGGCTACAGCATGCTGCAGTTTCAGGCCACAGACAAGTACAGTAACAAGACCATCACGAAGGAGGATGGAACAAAGGAGACCATTGCGGTGAAGGATGCCGACAATGCTTTCAACCTTCGTCTCGCCCGTTTCATGCTTGATGGCAAAATCAGCGATTTCGACTGGCGTGTCCAGATTCAGGGAACCAATGCCAAAGGTGCCGGAGAACCGACGGTGCAGCTCGTTGACCTCTACGCTGAGTGGGTGAGGTACAAGGAGGCTCGTATTAAGGTGGGACAGTTCAAGCGTGCCTTCACCTTCGAGAACCCCATGAATCCCATCACTCAAGGTTGGTATTCGTACGCCAATGTGGTGAACGCTTTGTCGGGCTTTGGTGACCGTACGGGTGAGAAATCAAGCGGTGGACGTGACATAGGTCTGCAAGTGCAGGGCGACCTCTTCCCCAACGCTCAGGGACGTCGGTTGTTGCACTATCAGGTGGGTGTGTACAATGGTGAAGGTATCAACACGAAAGAAAAGGATGAACGCAAGGACTTCATCGGTGGTGTGTGGGTGATGCCTATCGCTGGATTACGTCTTGGTGTTTTCGGATGGACTGGTAGCCGTGGTGGAATGACTGATCCAAGGACAGGTCAAACGGTGAGCATGGAAAAGAATCGTTATGCCCTCTCTGCTGAATATGACAAGAACGAGTACACCTTCCGTGCCGAGTATCTGCATAGTCAGGGATGGGGTGCCGACAAGGTGGGAAGCACGACCATTGACTACTCGAAAGGTGACAAGGCTGACGGTTTGTATGCCTTGGGTATCGTGCCTGTCATCAAGAGCAAACTTCATGCAAAGGCTCGTTACCAGCTCTATCGCGACAACAAGGATTGGAAGCGTTCCAAGACGATGTATGAAGTGGGTGCCAACTATTTCTTCAACAAGAACCTGCAATTGAATGTGGAATATGCTCGTGTCAATGACCGCAGCATCGTCTGCGACAAGCACAATTATAACTTCTTTGATGCAGAATTGGACTTCCGATTCTGAACGGAATAACGATTCCAATACACAACATAAGAAAGAACCCATGTAGCGTTGCTGCTGCATGGGTTCTTTCGTGTGGATATTGTCATTTATCTTGCTGACACGTATTTGTGAAGCGTTGCACGGACGGCTCCGCTGCCAGCGTAGAGTTCCTTGACCATTCCCTCGATTTGGTCGCCAAGACCGGCTTCGTAGAGGTTGACGCCAAAGACATCGGCACGGCTGTAGAGGTTCTTCAGACAGCTGTAGTCCTGATCTGCCTTGCCCACTTCGAGGGGTGCGACGATGGCTTGGAGTTCTGCGAGCATGGGGTCTGGTGATGGCTCGAATGGTGTGCCGTCATCCTTGATGCCCTTGAGGTAGCGGGCATAGCCAGCAAGGGTGAGTGGGATGAGGATGAGGTTGGACTTGTCGAGTCCGCGAGCCAAGTACTTCTTGATGGTTTCGCCGAAACGGATGGGGAGTTTCTGGCTGGTGTCCATCGCGATGCGCTGAGGAGCGTCTGGCATAAACGGATTGGGCAGACGGCGGTTGATGACGGCGCCGATGAACTCGTAAGGATTGAGCACACCTGGGTCAGTCACCACAGGCATGGCTTCCATGTAGCCAATCTTTTGGATGAAGGCACGGAGGTCTTCATCGGCCATCTCGGCAGAAATCAGCGTGTAGCCCAACATGCAGCCGTAGATGGACATGGCCGTGTGAAGCGGATTGAGGCACGTGGTCACCTTCATGGTCTCCACCTTGTCCACGGTTTCACGAGTCGTGTAGAGCGCACCACCCAAGTCGAGTGGGGGACGTCCGTTGGTGTAGTTGTCTTCGATGACAAGGTACTGCACTTCCTCGGCATTCACGAAGGGTGCCGTAAAGGTGTGTTTCTCTGTCTCGATGTAGTCATTGTCCTCGAAGCCGTCAGCAGCGAGCATCTCCTTCACCTTCTCATGGGGACGAGGGGTGATTTTGTCAATCATCGACCAAGGGAAGGTGATCTTTGTCTCGTCCTTCAGGTAGTCGAGGAACGCGGCGGGCACGAGTCCGTCTGCCACCCAACGCTCCGCATAAGCGAAGACACCAGCTTTCACCTTGTCGCCGTTGTGGGAGCAGTTGTCCATCGACTGGATGGTCAGAGGAAGAGCTCCTGCCTGCCAACGCTCAAGGAGCAGGGCGCACACTTTACCCATCGCGAAGAGGGGAGTGAGTCCGCGTGCGAGGTCGGCTTCGTTGTAGGTGTAACCCTTCTCCGTGATGGTGAAGGAAATCATCTGGAGGGATGGATTCTTGAAAATCTCGACGAGACGAGCCCAGTCGGGGAACTGTGGGTCGGCCTTGAGGGCTTCGGTCACAGAGGCAATGACCTTCTTCTCGATGGTGCCTGTAGATTGGAGGGACACGAGAAGAGAAAGGTTATTGTAGGGTGTGTAGGCCTTATCGACCACTTCGAAGTCGAACGTCTCAGCCACGATGACACCACGATCGTACTTGCCTGTGTTGAGAGCATCGTTGAGAATGGCGGCAGGGAAAGCACGGAAGATGTTGCCTCCGCCAAAGTGTACCCATGTGGGGTTGTCGTGGGTCTTCTGACGCACGGCTGCTATGTCAAACTTGGGAAGCTGATAGCCTTTGGCTTCCCACTCAGCGGCATTGTAGTTGCCTGAGAAAATATCGTTGAGTTTCATATTTTCGTTGTTACGTTATGACGTTATTTCGTTATATCGTTATGACGACCTCGATGCTTAATCAAAGAAGCCGGGTTGCTTGTATTCGATGCCTAATTCTCTGTCCACCGTGGCGAGGATGCCCTGTACCTGTCCGAGGGCGAACATACGTCCGAGGAGGGTGTAGCCGGCATTGTGGCCGTGGCTGCTCTCATCCATGATGCCACCAGGCTCATCGGTGAAGGTCATGCCGTGATCGACACGCATGGGCAGTTGTGGGTTCTCTTGCTCGAAGATGCGGCAGAGTTCGATGATGTCAGCGCGTCCGCCGAGGTGAGAAGCCTCCGTGAAGTCGCCGTTGGGGAAGATGTGGCAGGAACGCAGATGCACGAAGTGGGTGCGTGAAGCGAATTTCTTTGCCATCTCCACCACGTTGTTGTAAGCACCTGCACTCAGGGAACCAGCACAGAAGGTCAGACCGTTGTGCTTGTTAGGCACAGCATTGAGGAACCACTCGATGTCCTCTTCTGTGCGGACGATGCGTGGCAGGCCGAGCACCTCAATTGGTGGGTCGTCTGGATGTACACACATATTCATTCCGTATTCCTCGCAGGTCGGCATGATAGCCTCCAAGAAATATTTCATGTTGGCACGGAGCTGTGCCTTGTCAATGCCCTTGTAGAGGTCGAGGAAGTCGCGGAACTTCTGGATGGGAGCCTCGTCGTTTTCGCTGAAGTTGCCAGACACGAAACCTTGGGTCTTGATGATGATGTTCTCCACGAGTTTGTGGTCTTTTTCTGGAGTCATCGTCTTGGCAAGTTCGTCGCATTCTGCTATCACGCTACGGCCTTCGCCCCATCCTTCTGGGAACTGGAACTTCTCCCACTCTTCGCGAGCACCTTCACGCTTCAGAATGTAGATGTCGAAATATGCGAACTCTGCATAGTTGAAATAGAGGTTTGTGGAACCGTTGGGGTTCTCGTGGAAGAGGTCAGTACGTGCCCAGTCGAGCACAGGCATGAAGTTGTAGCAGATGCAATGGATGCCTTCAGCCGAGAGGTTGCGCAGGCTCTCCTTATAGACCTCGATCTGGTGGTCGCGGTCAGAACCGCCATACTTGATGGTCTCCACCACTGGCAGGCTTTCCACCACGCTCCAGCGCATTCCATAACTCTCGATGTACGCTTTGAGGTCGTGAATCTTCTCACGGGTCCACACTTCGCCCAGAGGCACATCATGCAGGGCAGTCACGATGCCCTCTACACCAATCTGTTTCAGCATGGCAAGGGTAATTTTGTCCTTCTTGCCAAACCAACGCCATGTTCTTTCCATATTATTATAAGTTTAATGTTTAAAGCTTGCAGTTTAGAGTTTGGAACTCTCAACCCCTTTCGATGGGTGCAAAGTTAGGGAAAAATCTGCAGATAGACTTGCTTTCCCGTATCTTTTTTGTTTGATGCCGTAACATGAGCGAAAGAATGTGTAACAGATTGTAAGGAATATGTGAAAAAAATGTCGTACCTTTGCACCCATCCCACGCGCTGGGCGATTCACTAAACTCTAAATTGTAAACTCTAAACTATAACAGCAATATGAAGAAAATTATCTTGAGCATGCTTGTATTGGCAAGCGTATGGTCGTCAGCTTGGGCGACTGAGAAATCTTTTACGAGCCCTGATGGAAAACTGACGGTAGTGGTGGAGGATCAGAACGGAATCGCCACCTATCGTGTCAATCTGGGCACTACTGAATTTATTGGCAGCTCACCTCTGGGTGTCAACACCAACATGGGCAACTACACCAATGACTTGACTTTGGCTGGTTGCGAGGTGACGACAGTGAAGGAATCCTATGACCTGCGTAACATCAAGCAGAGTCACGTCGATTATGAAGCCACTGAAGCTGTATGCAGTTTCGAACAGAAGGGCAAGAAGGTGCTGGATGTCATCTTCCGTGTGAGCAATCGTGACGTGGCTTATCGTTATCGCATCTTGCCACAGCGTGACACCAAAGTGTGTATCGTGGAGAATGAAGCAAGTGGCTTCAAGTTGCCAGAAGGTACAACCACTTTCATGTGTCCTCAGTCACGTCCTATGGGTGGCTTTGCACGTACAGCACCCAGCTACGAAACCTCCTATACTGACGATGACCAGATGGGTAAGAATGGTTGGGGTGAAGGTTATTCCTTCCCATGTCTTTTCCACTTGGGTGACAAAGGTTGGGTGCTGATCAGTGAGACAGGTGTGGATGGCAGTTATGTAGCCAGCCGACTCCTTAATGTGGATGGTGGTCTTTACAAGATTGGCTTCCCACAGGCAGGTGAGTGCAATGGATGGGGGTCTACCTCCGCATCTGTGGCATTGCCTTGCGAGACTCCTTGGCGTACCATCACTTTGGGTACTACACTCGCTCCCATCGTGGAGACCACCGTTCCTTTCGACCTCGTGCAGCAGAAGTACAAGGCTTCACAGGAGTATGTCTATGGCAAGGGCTCTTGGAGCTGGATTATCGGTATGGATAACAGCTGCAACTTCGATGAACAGAAGCGTTACATTGATTTCTCGGCAGCGATGGGTTATCAGACGGTGCTCGTTGATGCCCTCTGGGACAAGCAGATTGGTTATGAGAAAATGGCGGAATTGGCTGCCTACGGCAAGAGCAAGGGTGTGAGCTTGTTCCTGTGGTACAACTCCAACGGCACCTGGAATGACGCTCCTCAGTCGCCCATCGGCAAGATGGACAAGAGCCGTGAGCGTCGTGCCGAGATGGCTTGGATGAAGAGTATTGGTATTCGTGGCATCAAGGTCGATTTCTTTGGTGGCGACAAGCAGAACATGATGCAGCTTTACGAAGACATCCTTTCGGATGCCAATGACTTCGGAATTCTCGTGATTTTCCACGGTTGCACCCTGCCACGTGGCTGGGAGAAGATGTATCCTAACTATGCTGCCAGCGAGGCAGTTCTCGCCTCTGAGAACCTCCATTTCGGACAGGGTGCTTGTGATGCTGAGGCACACAACGCCACACTTCACACATTTATCCGTAACACCGTAGGTTCTATGGACTTTGGTGGTTCCACACTCAATAAGTTCTACAATGCAGACAACAAGCGTGGTACCCATCGCGTCACTTCTGACGTTTATGCGCTCGCCACAGCAGTTCTCTTCCAAAGCGCTGTGCAGCATTTCGCATTGGCACCCAACAACCTCACCGACGCTCCAGCATGGGCTATAGACTTCATGAAGACTGTGCCCACCATTTGGGATGAGGTGAAGTTCATTGACGGTTACCCAGGTAAGTACGCCATCATTGCTCGTCGCACAGGAAACAAGTGGTTCATCGTTGGTGTCAATGCAGACAAGGAGCCCCTGAAGAAGAATCTTGACCTGAGCCTGTTCGACAAGGGTGCTGAACTGCAGGTTTATAGCGATGATGCCCAGCTCAATGGCAGCGTCACCACGATCAAGGCCAAGAAGCAAATCGCTGTCACCATTCCAACAAATGGTGGTCTGGTGATTGTGAACAAATAGGCTTTCTGCAAAGGAAATCATAGAATCAAGAGATAAAAAGAGCAAAAAGGCGACCCCAAATCGACTTTTTTGCTCTTTTTCTTTAAAAAACTCTAAACTCTAAACTCTAAACTCTAAACTTTTTCGTACCTTTGCACCGTTTTTGGCGAAGCCGCTGTCTGATAGGGAGAGAGCCCAAGGACTTGAGACATGAGGTCTCATGGTTCTGAAAAGGAGAATGCTTCGTTGTAACTCTTTAATTATCAAAAATCTAAAACAATGGCAGTAGATTTGATTAAAGTGGCAGAGGAAGCCATGAAGGCTTCTGAACCAAAGCAGTTCCCTGATTTTAAGGCAGGTGACACTGTAACAGTGGCTTACAAAATCATTGAGGGTAGCAAAGAGCGTATCCAGTTGTATCGTGGTGTGGTCATCAAGATTGCTGGTCACGAAGACAAGAAGCGCTTCACTGTCCGCAAAATGTCTGGCACTGTAGGTGTTGAGCGTATTTTCCCACTGAACTCTCCTAACATCGATTCTATCGAGGTGAACAAGGTAGGTAAGGTGCGTCGTGCTAAACTCTATTATCTGCGTGCACTCACAGGTAAGAAGGCTCGTATCAAGGAGAAGCTCTCAGGCAAGAAGGCTGAGGCTTAAACAAGAGTCACGAATCTTAGTACACAAGGGGAATTGCATTTGCAGTTCCCCTTTTTATTGTTCTAAATGTATTATTTACAATTATTTTTGTTCTAAAGCGCATATATTACACCTTATTCCTAATTTTTTTCTTTACCTTTGCACCCGAATTCAGAAAAAACATAATATGGAAAAGCTTATTGTTAATTCATACGACGAGTTTGCTTCGCATTTGGGCGAAGTGATTGGTACGAGTGAATGGCTCGAAATCTCTCAGGAACGTATCAACCTTTTTGCTGATGCGACGATTGACCACCAATGGATTCATGTGGATCCAGAGCGTGCCAAGGTGGAAAGCCCCTACAAGTCAACGATTGCTCATGGCTATCTGACGCTTTCCCTCTTACCTCATTTGTGGCAGGAACTGATTCAAGTGAACAATGTGAAGATGTTGGTCAATTACGGCATGGATCAGATGAAGTTTGGACAGCCCGTCTTGGCTGGTCAGCGTGTACGCCTCACTGCTTCATTGCATGAAATTGCCAACATTCGTGGTATCTGCAAGGCGCAGATCAAGTTCAAACTGGAAATTGAGAATCAGAAGAAGCAGGCGCTTGAAGGTCTTGCCACCTTCCTGTATTATTTCGAATAACCCATCGACTCTCTCGAGAAGTATCACATTATTATATAATAAAGAAGGCGGAACCTCTGTTGAGGCTCCGCCTTTTGGTTGATACTCTCCTTACCACAACCAGATGTATAGGATGAGGGTGATGAGGCATACGCTAAGGGCGCCAATGGTGTATCCTCGTGTGGTGGAGAAGAGGGCAAGGTTCATTTGTAGTGCCTTGGGGTCTTGCTTTGGGCTGGTTGCATTCGAGAACAAAAGCAGGGAACAGGCACCCGTCAAGAAACCAAAGAAGTAGAATGCTTGGAAACCGATGTCATCGAGATAGGCAATGATATTATTATCGGGGGTCGCATCGGCTGGTAGTAAGAAAGAACCAATGCTGACGATCAATGCTGCAACGATGGACAATGCTGCTACTACAGCAAGCCCTTTGCTCCAATTCACCATCAAGCTTCTACTCAACTTTGGTATGGTCTGAGCTGGGTGTTTCTTCTTGCTGCTCAACGAGATGGTGACGAAGAGGACGAGAAGAATCATGAAGACATATCCTGCACGGAATTGGAATGGTACATCGGGCAGGAATACTTTGAAGAGCACGCCCAATGGGATGGTGAGGATGGTTGTCCAAATGGAAGCCGTTGTGGAGGCGCGTTTCCAGAGAAGTCCGAGTCCGAAGACGATGGCGACACCAGGATAGATGAATCCTGAATATTCCTGAATGTATTGGAACGCCTGGTCAAGTTCACCCAGCAGAGGAGTTGCTGCGACAACCGCGATGATAAGCGCAAGGATAGCTGATAAACGTCCTATGGTTACCAATTTCTTGTCGGATGCATCAGGGTTGATGTATTTTCGGTAGATGTCAATGGTGAAGATGGTGGAAGTACTGTTAAGCATCGATCCCAAAGAGGAAACGACGGCTGCAGTCAGTGCCACAAATCCAAGTCCTTTGATACCTGTGGGTATGAAGTTTTTGAGGAACCAAGGATAAGCCTCATCTGACACATTGATGGCATCTTGTATGTTGGTTTCACCATATTGGATGATGTAGAATGTACATAAACCAGGAATGAGGACGATAAATGGAATGATGAGTTTCAGAAAACCTGCAAAGAGGAAACCCTTTTGCGCCTCATGGATGCTGTATGCCGCCAATCCTTTTTGGGTGATATATTGGTTAAATCCCCAGTAGCAGATGTTAGTCAGCCAAAGTCCACCTACGATTGCTGCGATACCAGGCACATTGTCGAATGCCGATGGATTGCGACTTTCCTGAATGATGAGGTGGAAATGGGGGTCTTTGGCGTATTCTCGGTCAATGGTGAAATAGTAGAGGCGCTCCAAACCTTCCGAGAAAGTTCCATTTTCTCCTGCTATAGCATTCAGGGCGTAATAGGCGGTGGCAAGTCCACCACCAATGATGAAGATAACTTGCATAATGTCTGTCCATGCAACCGATGTCATACCTCCGTGGATGGAATAGAGACCCGCAATGACGAACAGTGCAATGATGATGATCATACGTACGGATATGGTGAACAATCCTGTGTCAAGAATCAAACCTTGAAAGCCCATGAGCTGTTCGATGGCTAAGGCTCCCAACCAAGCTACAGAAGTGAGGTTGATGAAGATGTAGAGGAACAGCCAGAAGATGGAGAAGGAGAGACCGACGCCATTGTTGTAGCGGTTGCGCAGGAATTGCGGCATGGTGAAGATGCGCTGATCCATCATGATGGGCATCAAGAACTTGCCGATAATAAGCAAGGTAACGGCAGCCATAAGCTCGTAGGCAGCGATGGCGATACCGTCAGCATAGCCCGTACCTGCCATACCGATGAATTGCTCGGCCGAGATGTTGGCTGCGATGAGCGATGCTCCCACTGCCCACCACGTCAGGGTGTTGCCAGCCAGAAAATAGTCAGTAGTGTTCTTGGTCTCTCTGTTATAACTGAGAAAGATGCCAAGGCTAATCAGCATGACAATATAAGTGAAAATGATGACGTAGTCAATGGACTCCAATCCGCTTTGACCTAACGCCTCAGTAAGACTCATTTGTGTGTTCATAATGATAGATGTGTTAGTTTTATACCAATATGATTGTGTTGAGGAGTTGCAAAAGTAGTAATAATAGTTTGAAAAGAAAAGTTTTTCGTAGTATTTTTTTGCAAATAGCCCTAAAATGGGTAAAAAAAAGACTCCTAACGAAACTTTTTGTTTGTTAGAAGTCCTTTATAGTGGTACCACCAGGATTCGAACCGGGGACACACGGATTTTCAGTCCGATGCTCTACCAACTGAGCTATGGCACCAACGTGCTTTTGAATTGCGAGTGCAAAGGTACGCCTTTTTTTCGTACTGGCAAAACTTTTCCGCACTTTTTTCGTGAAAGGGGTGAAAAAAGTGCGGAAATAGTATGGATAAGACTTATAGATCCTATAGTAATTATAGTTCCTGTAAGAATTATAAGCTCTTGAAGTCGGCCTCGGTCATGAACGTCAGTTTGTTCAACATGATGGTTTCCTTGGCCTTTTCGCTTTGGTCGGCACGGAAGACGAGTACGCCCTTACCCTGCCACAAGAAAGAGTAGAGGTAGAGGATGCTCACTCCTGCAGCGGAGATCTCCTTGATGGCTTCAGCTGCACGACCAGGCTGGTCGTCGATGCTGAGTGCAAACACGTCAGAGAGTTGGACGTTGATACCAGCGTCTTTCAGTATGAGATAAGCCTGAGCAGGATTGTCACACAGCACACGATAGATGCCGTAATCCTTGGTGTCGGCCACTGTGGAGGCAATGATTTGTATGCCTGCCTTGCTGAGCAGGTCGAGAACCTTGATGAGGGTGCCTCCCTTGTTCTCGATGAAGATGGATAGTTGTTTGATTGTCATAAAGCTTTATTTTATAGGAACTATAGCTACATAGATTCTACAGAACTTATTGATAAACTTTTCTCTTATCGACCACTCTCACGGCTTTGCCTTCGCTGACAGGTAGGGAGCCTTTGGGCACGAGTTTAACATGAGGGGTAAGAAGGATCTCGTCCTTCAGACGACGCTTGATTTCCTTCTGTAAAGCGATGAGACGCTGATAGTCATCTGTGAAGAGCTCTTCAAGTTCCACTTCCACAGTCATGTTGTCGTTGTTCTCGTCGGTGGTGAGGGTGATGAGGTAGTTGTTGGCGAGTTCCTTAAACTGCATGAGAATCTTCTCAATCTGGATGGGGAAGATGTTCACGCCACGCAGCACCATCATGTCGTCTGAGCGACCGCGCATACGGTCTAGACGTATATGGTTGCGTCCGCAAGGACAGGTGTGACCCAGCACACGTGTGAGATCTCTGGTACGATAGCGGAGCAATGGCATGGCCTCACGACAGAGTGTGGTGAGCACCAATTCACCGATTTCGCCTTCTGGCACAGGTTCGAGCGTTTCGGGATTAACGATTTCCACGATATAATAGTCTTCCCAGAAATGGAGACCATTCTGCTCTGGACATTCAAAACCTACACCAGGACCACACATCTCACTCATGCCAAATGAGTTGTATGCTTTCACGCCCATCATCTGCTCGATACGCTGGCGCTGCTCTTCTGAATGAGGCTCAGCACCAATAGCCAGTACCTTCAGTTTGGTGTCGCGGCGTGGGTCAACGCCTTCTTCCTGCATCACCTCATAGAGGCGGGTCACATAACTGGGCACAGCGTGGATGGCTGTGGTGCCGAAGTCCTTAATAAATTTGATTTGGCGCAGGGAGTTGCCTGCTGCAGCTGGGACTGTGAGCATACCCAGCTTCTCGGCACCATACTGAAAGCCAAGACCTCCAGTGAACATGCCATAGCCTGAAGAATTTTGGAATACGTCGTCAGGACGCAGACCCACCATCCAAAGGTTACGTGCCACCTGATTGGCCCATTCGTCAAGGTCTTTCTGTGTGTGGAGAATGACGGTCGGATTGCCTGTCGTTCCTGATGAGGAGTGCAGGCGCACACACTGACGGAGGGGCACACTGGCAATGCCGAACGGATAGGTGTCACGTAGGTCTTGCTTGGTGGTGAAAGGAATTTTGCGGACATCGTCGAGGGTCTTGATATCCTCAGGCTTCAGTCCAATCTCGTCAAAACGTTTCTTGTAGAACGGTGAGTTCATACAATGCTTCACCGTTGCCTGCAAC
>JAFXVS010000075.1 GCA_017534815.1 Bacteroidaceae bacterium
CAATGGCGTTAAGAAATCGGAGCACGATGATTTGCAGGAGAAGATGGGTATTGTGAAGGGTAACCAACTCACACCCAACATGGTGGACAAGGCCAAGATTATCGTCAAGAGATACTACGATGACAAGGGCTTCAAGAATGCCGAGGTGAACATCATGCAGCGTGATGACATCTCCCAACCTGGCCAACTCATTGTCGATGTGAACATTGACAAGAAGGAGAAGGTGAAGGTCAACAAGATTCACATCACGGGTAACGACCATCTCTCCACCAAGAAGTTCCATGGAGGCTTCTTCTCAGGCGGTCTCCTGAAGAAGACCAACGAGAAGGGTTTCAAGAGCCTGTTCAAAGCCAAGAAGTTTATTGCAGAGAAGTTTGAAGAGGATAAAGACCGTGTGATCGAGAAGTACAACGAGCTTGGTTACCGCGATGCCTACATCTATGCTGACAGCGTGGTCAATGTGGGTGAGAATCTGGTAGATGTATTCCTCCATATCGATGAAGGCGACAAATATTATGTACGTAATATCTCGTGGGTGGGCAACACGCTCTACAACACAGAAAACCTTAGCCGGACATTACAACTGAAACGAGGCGATGTGTATAACAAGACACTCATCCAAAAGCGCTTGTATTCTGACGAAACATCCGTGACAAACAGTTACTTCAACCAAGGTTACGTGTTCAATCAGATTCGCGATGTGGAAGTGGATGTAGATGGCGACTCCATCGACCTCGAAATCCGTATCTCAGAGGGTACTCAGGCTGCTATCAATAAGATCAAGATTTATGGCAACACCCGTGTCTATGAGGAAGTGGTACGACGTGAGTTCATGCTCAAGCCTGGTGACCTCTTCAACATGGAGGCTTACAAAGAAACGGCTATGCGCATTGCCCAGATGGGACACTTCGACCCAGAGAACCTCGACTTCAAGCCTGTACCTGACCCCGTCAACGGAACAGTGGATCTCAACCTCGGACTGGTGCCTAAAGCCAGCGACCAGATTGAATTCTCGCTTGGTTGGGGACAAACGGGTGTCATCGGAAAGGTGGGATTGAAGTTCACCAACTTCTCCATGCGTAATCTCTTTGGAAAGAATCGTCTGCATCGAGGCATCTTCCCACAAGGTGATGCACAGGAATTGGAACTCAGTGCTTCTACCAACGGCTCCTACTACCAGTCGTACAGCATCTCCTTCCTCGACCCCTGGTTCGGTCGTAAGCGTCCTAACCAGTTCTCTATCAGTGCGTTCTTCTCTCGCCAGACAGACATCAGCAGCAGTTACTACAACAGCAACTACTACAACAACTACTACTCGATGCTGTATGGTTATGGCAACTACAACAGCAGTTACTACAATAACTACTCCAACTACTACGACCCAGACAAATACATCGAGTTGTTTGGTTTGAGCATCGGTTTTGGTAAGCGTCTTTCATGGCCTGACAACAACTTCCGCTTCACGGCTTCACTCGGCTATACCCGCTACATGATGAAAGAATGGGAATACTTCATCATCCAGAACGGTAACTGTAACAACATCAACCTGACGCTCAGTCTGACACGTTACTCTCTCGACAACAGCATCTTCCCACGTAGCGGCTCGCAGATTAGTGCATCAGTGTCCTTCACACCACCCTACTCGCTCTTCGATGGTGTGGACTATGAACACATGGCCACCAACTACCGCGATGCCAACTACCAGAGCGACATGAGCCGTAAGTACAGATGGATTGAATACCACAAGTGGAAGTTCAACTCTCGCTACTACATTCCACTCAGCAGCGCCAGAAAGTGCTTTGTATTGATGACCCGTTTCGACTTCGGTCTGCTCGGTCACTACAACAAATATAAGAAGTCGCCTTTCGAGACCTTCTATGTGGGTGGTGACGGCATGTCAGGATACTCAGGGTCATACTACTCAGAAACAATTGGTCTGCGTGGTTACGACAATGGTGCCCTCACACAAGGTTACAATTACGGTTATGCTTACGACCGCATGACCCTCGAACTCCGCTACCCGCTCCTGTTGCAAGGTTCTACCAACATCTATGCATTGGCATTTGCTGAAGCAGGTAATGCTTGGTCGGAAATCAATAAGTTCAACCCCTTCGACATGAAACGCTCGGCAGGCTTTGGCGTACGTCTCTTCCTCCCGATGGTCGGTCTGATGGGTCTTGACTGGGCATACGGATTTGATAACATCAATGGTTCGAAGAATTACAGCGGAAGCCAATTCCACTTCATCCTCGGCCAAGAATTCTAATCAGCCCATCGTTCGCAATATTGCCATCACGAAATAACGTTAAAACGTCAATTCTTAAACAAAACGCAACAAATGAAGAAACTTTTATTGACCATGACCGTGCTGCTGGCATCCATCGCTGCCAACGCACAGAAGTTTGCTCTCGTCGATATGGAGTACATTCTCAAGAATGTGCCTGCCTACGAACGTGCAAATGAACAACTGAACCAAGTTTCCAAGAAATGGGAAGGAGAAGTGGAAGCATTGCTCAACGAGGCTGAAACACTCTACAAGAAATACCAGTCAGAGTCCGTGTTCCTCTCCGACGCTCAGAAGACCAAAGCTGAAGAGGCCATCATGGCCAAAGAGAAAGAAGCCAGCGACCTGAAAAAGAAGTATTTCGGCGGTGAAGGCGAACTCTATAAGAAGCGCCAAAGCCTCCTCGCCCCCATCCAGGACGAGATCTACAACGCCGTCAAGGACATCTGCGACCAAAAAGGCTATCAACTCGTCCTCGACCGTGCCTCTGGTGGTAGCATCATCTATGCTTCCCCCAAGATTGACATCAGCGAAGACGTGCTCGTCAAACTGGGCTACGCCCATTAAAACTAGTAACACTAGTATAGCTGGTCAACCTAGCAAACTAGAAAAAACAAACTACTAAAAACCAAATAAATAAACAACAATGAAGAAACTTATTTTTGCGATGCTCTTGGCTTTGCCAATGACCATGTTCGCACAGAAGATTGGACACGTTGACATTGATGCAGTTGCTCAGGGAATGTCTGAGTATGCAGCAATCCAAACCGAAATTCAGAACCTTCAGAAGCAGTTCCAGGATGAACTTCAGCGCAAGCAGAGCGACATCCAGGCCAAGGCTGACGCTTATGAGAAAGAGAAAGATGGCCTCTCTGAGACCCTCCGCACTTATCGTGAACAGGATATCCAGAAGGCTATGCAGGAATACCAGCAGTTTGGCGAGACCAGCGAGCAGGAACTCCAGAGAACTTATCAGACCAAGATGAATGAGCTTCAGGAGAAGATCATGAAGGCTGTACAAGATGTAGCTGCTGCTGGCAGTTTCACCTACATCCTCCCTGCCAATGTCCTTCCTTACATCGGCGCTGGTGCCACTGACATCACCGACCAAGTGAAGGCCAAAGTGGGTGCTAAGTAAATTTCGTTTTAATGAAAAGAGTCCTCATTCTCATAGCACTGTTGTCCTGTGCTGGCATCCTGTCAGCACAAGATACAGTGCTTTCTGCTACTCCTGAAGCCACCTCACAAGTGGTCATTCAGCCGCAGCACTTTGGCTACCTCTCCTACAATGACGTGCTTCACGCTATGCCCCAATATCAGCAGGCGATGAAGAGTCTGGAGGAGCTGAAAAAGACCTACGACCAAGAGATGGAAAGGTCGGAGCAAGACTTCTCCAAGAAGTTCACAGAGTACCTTGATGGGCAGAAGACCTTCCCTGAGAATATCATGCTCAAGCGTCAGAAGGAGCTTCAGCAACTCATGGAGCAAAGCGTCCTGTTCAGAAAGGAAGCACAGGAATTGCTCACCAAAGCAGAGGAAGAACTCATGGAGCCCGTCCACGAACTGCTGAAAGAGGCCATCAATGCTGTTGGCAAGAAACGCAACTATGCCTACGTGCTCAACACCGATGTCAACGCCTATCCTTACATCAGCGGTGATGGTGAGAACTGTACAGACATCGTGCTCACCCAACTCGGCATCAAATAACGCTTAGCACTCAACTCTAAACTCTCAACTAAAATCGTGGGATCCATTGGTATATTCGACTCAGGCTACGGTGGCTTGACCATACTTGACGGCATCCGTCAGCGTATGCCAGAGTACGACTACATCTATCTTGGCGACAATGCGCGTGCCCCCTATGGTACGCGTTCTTTTGATGTGGTGTACGAATTTACCCTCCAAGCCGTCAAGAAACTCTTCGAGAAGGGTTGTCCGTTAGTCATCTTGGGTTGCAACACAGCCTCTGCCAAAGCCCTGCGTTCCATCCAACAGAAATATCTGCCCACAGCAGCACCAGACCGTCGTGTGCTGGGCGTCATCCGACCCACAGCAGAAATCGTAGGCGAACTCTCGCACACCAAACACATCGGCGTGCTCGCCACAGAGGGTACCATCAAGTCCGAATCCTACAATCTGGAAATCGCCAAACTCCATCCAGGTACTACTATCGTTGGGCAAGCCTGCCCTATGTGGGTGCCTTTGGTCGAGAACAACGAGTTCGACAAACCAGGTGCCGATTACTTCGTAAAGGATTCACTCGAAAAACTGATGGCTCAGGATCCCCTCATCGACACCATCATCCTTGGTTGCACCCACTACCCCCTCCTGCTCCCCAAAATCAAGCAACAACTCGCCCATCTCTCAACCCTCAACGCTCAACCCTCAACTATAAAAATCATTCCTCAAGGCCAATACATTGCGGCCAGCCTTGAAGACTATCTTCATCGTCATCCAGAGATGGACACACGCCTCACTCGTGGCGGAATCTGCCAATATCTGACCACAGAGTCAGCCACCAAGTTCCGTGAAAGTGCCAGCCTCTTCCTCCACGAAGAGGTCGAGGTGCAACACATCACCCTCAACTAACCAACAACGTTTCCCGCTCCGACCGGGAAAGCCTCCCGCTTCCTGCGGCTAACCTAACCATTCCCCCTTGTTTTTAATCCCAAGGGCAACCCAAGGGTAACCCTACGGTAACCCTAGGGCAACCCTACGGCACTTTTTCTACGACGCGTTCTAAAACTTTTTACAACGGGACGGAAAAATATTTAGGACGCGTTCCAGAAAAAACTGCATCGAGTACCATTTTCACACTTCTCGTTTTGTTCATTTTTGTTGCTCAAATGAAAAAAATCACCTAAACATTTGGTAATTTGGTGGATTTTTACGTAATTTGCAACCATAAAACAAAAGGACATTCCCTATGAGTACGAAAACAATGACCAAGATGTTAGCCGAATACTTCAAGACCCAACCAGTCTTGAAGGCTTGGTTGTTCGGATCCTATTCGCGTGGGGAAGAGAGGCCTGACAGCGATGTGGACATATTGTTCATTCCTGATAAAAGCAAACATTTTAGTTTGTTCACGTTAGGAGGAATGTACGAAGACTTGAAGGAATTGCTGGGCCGAGAGGTGGACTTGATTACTGAAGGTGGATTGCTACCTTTTGCCCGTGAAAGTGCAGAACGTGATAAAATCTTGATTTATGAGAGAGAGAGCTAAAGACCCCCAACGTTTGGCAGACATATTGCAGGCAATCGACAATGTTTTTCAATATGTGGGTGAAGCTACGATGGATGAATTTGTGGCAGATGGAATGCGTTACCATGCTGTTGTCTATAACATCATGATTATAGGTGAGGCGGCCAACATGCTGACATTTGAATTTCGTGAGGAGCACCCATCCACTCCTTGGAAGCAGATAACAGGAATGCGTAATTTTCTTGTTCATGGATACCACCAAGTGGAGAAAGACATTGTATGGAAAGTGATAGAGGATGATTTACACCAATTACGTGAACAAGTGGTTAAATATCAAGAAGAGATTGGAAAGATTGAACTAAATTAATATTCATTCACCCAAACTACAATGCCTATGTAACATAACAACATAAAGACATATTAGAAAGAAGCGTCCGCTTAGAATCTTGTTTTCTGAAATCGCCAATTAAAGAAAATGTTTCAAGAGTAAAAAAGCTCGGATGCTCACGCTGATGGCGTGGGCTTTTACTCGTATATGAAACATTAGGTGTTTGGCGATACCTCAGAAAACGTAGACGATAAAGTAAGAGTCCACGTTTTTCTTTTTGTATATTATCAAACTCAATATTAACTCTTAAACAATTAATCGGATGAAACAGAAATTACTTTTCCTCAAATCCGTGATGACGGTGCTACTGGCACTGTTCTCGCTCGGTGCTTTTGCGTATGATGCCGAAGTGGACGGAATCTCCTACAATCTTGATAGAACCACTATAACGGCATCCGTCACTAGAAACAACATCGATTATCCAGAAGGTGATGTCAATATTCCAGAGTCCATCACTTACAATGATACAGTGTGGACTGTCACATCCATTGAAGACAGGGCTTTTTGTCCTCTGATACGGAACAGAAATCTCTTGACTTCTGTGACCATCCCCAGCAGTGTCATATCCATTGGCTCACAAGCATTCGCAAATTGCATGAGCTTAACAAGCATTACCATCGGCAGCAGTGTAACCTCCATCGGTGATCATGCTTTCGATGGCTGCACCAGTCTGACAACCATCACTGTGGATGCAGACAATGCAAATTATTCAAGCACAAACGGTGCGGTTTACGATAAAGCAGGGACGACGCTTATCCTCTGTCCTCAAGGTAGAGCCGATTCTCCTTTTTCCATCCCTACCTGCGTGACGACCATCAGTGGGTATGCATTCAACGGGTGCACTCTTTTGAAATCAATCTTCATCCCTGCCAGTGTGACGACCATCGAACAAAATGCCTTTTCTGGCACTAACATATCTTCAATCGCGTGCCATGCTGATCTCCAAAACCTGACATGGGCTGACACCGAGAGCTTCGCGTCGTCCAGCCCTAAACCAACATGCTATGTGGAAGGAGAAGCTTGGGTGTGGGAGGAGAAGTTCCCCGATGTTAATGTGAGATTTAGAGGAAGTGGACCTTCCGTAGGCGATATGTTCTATGTTGATAGGATGCGGTATGTGGTCACAAGTGAAAAAGATAAGACCGTTGAGTTGATGAGTTTTTCTGATAATGGAAGTTATGTTGCACTTGATATTCCTGCTGTTGTCAATGACTCTTTCGATGACTATGTTGGTCAGGATTTCACTGTGACGAGCATCGGTCAAAGAGCCTTCAGTCGCTGTAGCGGCCTGACATCTGTCACCATCCCTGCCAGCGTGACAAGCATCGGAAGTGAAGCTTTCTCTGAATGCCGCAATCTGACCTCGGTCACCTTTGCTGAGGGCTCACAATTGACGAGCATCGGCAGCGGCGCATTCGAGTGGTGTCCCCTTGCATCCATCACTATTCCTGCCAGCGTGACGAGCATGGAAGGAGCTTTCAGTTCCTGCAGAAGACTGACCTCTATTAATGTGGACCCCAATAATGCCATTTATTCAAGTAAGGATGGCGTTGTCTTCGACAAAACAGGGACTACCCTTCTCTTATACCCTGAAGGCAAGTCCGATATTTCATACATAATCCCTGATGGTGTGACGAGTATTGGACGTGGTGCCTTCTCAGGAAGTATATGCCAGTCCGTAACTATTCCAACCAGCGTGACGGACATCAACAAATTGGCTTTTTATGACTGCGGCATCATATCCGTCACTCTCCCTGATGGGGTCATGAGCATTGGTGAAGAAGCCTTCGCATGGTGCAGAAATTTGGTATCTGTCACCATTCCTGCCAGCGTGACATCCGTCGGCCAATATGCCTTCGCTGCCAGCACCAACGTGGCTGATGTCTATTGTTATGCTGCCCCAGACGCTCTGCAGTATTTCTTCTTTTCAGAGGGAACTGGAGTGAGTTGGCGTAGTTTCAAGCCCGAAAAGGGCACCAAGCTCCACGTGGCTGACGCTTCGGCTTGGGAAATGTTTGCTAATGCCTACGTGACCATTGTGGGCGACCTCAATGACTTCTTTGTGGAGGACAACTTACGCTATAAGAAGATTCATCAGACTGAGACAAGGGCATCGGTGCGCAAGGCAGAGGGACAGGATGTTGTGGAGATGGTTGGTTGCGTGACCTCGCCTACGGGTGCCGTGGACATCCCTGCCAGCGTGAAGCATGACGGAGTGGACTACGCCGTGACGAGCATTGGAGAAAATGCCTTCACGAACTGCAGCGGCATGACTTCCGTCACCATCCCGAGCAGCGTCACGAACATTGAGGACGGCGCTTTCTCTGGTTGCACAGGTCTGACCGACGTCTATTGCAACGCCGATCCTGCCCAGCTCACTTGGAGCGCTGATGCCCAGAGCTTCATGGCTGACAAGGCGACGAAGTTCCACGTGGAGGATGCTTCGGCATGGTCAGCCTTCAGCGATGCCAATGTCACCTTCGTGGATGACAAGACCCCTGACGCCATCGAGAGCATCGACGCAATCGACACTACAGATGGTGCATGGTACACTCTCAGCGGCATGAAGCTGGAGGGCGAGCCCACGGAGAAGGGCGTGTATGTGAAGGACGGAAAGAAGTATTTCATCCGATAGAAAACATTTGCTTGAACTCTCGCCGAACCTCGGCGAACCCCCAAAAACACATTGGGACGCTCGCCGAGGTTCGGCAAACTTGAAAAAATGCGTCAGCATTCTCGCCGACCTGAAGGCGAAGAACGAGGCATTCCTCGCCAAGATGAACGAGCGCACCGAGGAGCAGTCGGGCATGCAGAAGGGCATCGTGCGCGACACCCGCCTGCAGGCTGAAGCAGCCTACCGCGACGTGGTGAAGCTCATCAACGCGATGGCCATCTGCGAGGTGCCTGCCGGGCTGGACTTCAATGCGCCCATCGACCGCCTCAATGCCGAAATCGAGCACTACAAGCAGATTATTGCCCGCAAGGGTGGCGGCTCAGGGTCAAGTTCAAATCAGAATAATCAGAGTAATCAGAATAACTCGGAGAACTCCGGGAACTCTGAAAACTCTAGTGACAACAATGGCGGCGAATCCGGCGACAACGGCGGTGGCCTGCCTCCATCAGGCGGTGGCGAAACAGGAGGCGATGATAATGGTGGTGATGATAACGGCGGTGGTGGCCTGCCATCCGACCCAGGCGGCGAAACAGGTGGCGGCGGTCTGCCCCCAAGCGGCGGCGAAGGGTGAGAAGAGTTGAAGAATTGAAGAATTGAAAGGTTAATGTTTATTGCGGCAAGCCGCCGAAAGAAAAATATAAAAAAATAGGGAAAAATAAATGCTCACCTTTTATTGTTGAGAGTGATTTTTCGTTAATTTTGAATTTGATTTTCTGAAGATTTTGAGCGACAGCGACCATAGCCGTAACGTACGGGCAAAAAAAAGTAACGGCAGGTGGAGGTGTGTTTGGTGGAAAAGCAGTAACTTTGCCGCCAGAAACCAAAACTTATCGATATGAAGAGAATCTTATTGTGTGCTGTGGTCAGCATTTGTGCTTCCATCTCAGCATTGGCGGCGGATCAATTTGTGCTGTTCGCCCCTCAGGGTGATGCCTTCTGTCTGACTGATCAGAAGGGAACGATTGTGTATGACCAGAACGATTGGAAGGGCGTTCATCTCGCCATCGAAAACCTGAAGAAGGACTTGGAGAAGGTGACGGGCAAGCAGGACTATCCCATCGTGATTGGTACATTAGGCAAGAGTGCCGTCATCGACCAGATGGCCAAGAAGAAGCAAATCAATGCCAAGGAATTGCAAGGCAAGACGGAGAAGTTCATCATCACCACTGTGAAGAATCAGTTGGTGATTGCCGGCAGCGACAAGCGTGGCACGATTTATGGTATCTACGAACTTTCTCAGCAAATTGGTGTGAGCCCTTGGTATTATTGGGCTGACGTTCCTGCTGAGAAACACGAGCAAATCTATATTAAGAAAGGTGTCTATACGGATGGCGAGCCAGCTGTGAGGTATCGCGGCATCTTCCTCAACGATGAGGCACCCTGCCTGACGGGTTGGGTGAAGGAGAACTTTGGTGGCTACAACCACGAGTTCTATACAAAGGTGTTTGAGTTGGTGCTCCGCCTGAAAGGTAACTATATGTGGCCAGCCATGTGGGACGCAGCCTTCTATGCCGATGACCCATTGAACATGCAGACGGCTGACGACATGGGCGTATGCATGGGCACTTCACACCATGAACCATTGGCACGTGCACACAAGGAATGGACGAGCCATCGCAGGGAGTATGGTGCTTGGAACTACGACACGAACCAAGAGACATTGGACAAGTTCTGGAAAGGTGGCGTAGAGCGCATGAAACATACAGACGATGTCGTGACCATTGGCATGCGTGGTGATGGTGACGAGGCAATGGGTGACCACGCTGATGTGGCCTTGTTGGAGCGCATCGTGACCAACCAGCGCAAACTCATTGAGGAGGCTACTGGCAAACCAGCCAAGGAAACACCACAGCTGTGGGCTCTCTACAAGGAGGTACAGGAATACTACGAGAAGGGCATGAACGTGCCTGACGATGTGATTCTGCTGCTATGTGATGACAACTGGGGAAACGTACGCGTGCTGCCTGAACAAGAATGGAACAAAGGAACGGGTGCTTTTTCCAAGCGTCATCCTGGTGGATATGGACTCTACTACCATGTGGACTATGTGGGTGCTCCCCGTAATTCCAAATTCCAGAATATCAGTCAAGTGCAGCGCATGTGGGAACAGCTCCAACTCACCTACACCTATGGCGTGGATAAGTTGTGGATTCTCAATGTGGGTGACTTGAAGCCGATGGAATTCCCCATTGACTTCTGGTTCAAGATGGCTTGGAATCCTTCGCAGTTCAACCCTTCGAACTTGATGGAATACACAGAAAACTTCTGCCGTCAGCAATTTGGCGAGAAGTGTGCCAAAGAAGCTGCTCGTATCCTCAATTTGCAATGCAAGTATGCACATCGTCGCACCCCTGAGCAGTTGGATGCACGGACATTCAACCTCTTGAATGGCGAATGGAAGGAACGTGTAGAGGAGTATGACAAGTTGGAACGTGATGCCAACATCCTTCGTGAACTTATGCCTGTGCCCTATCGCACAACCTATAACGAATTGATTTATCATCCTGTGCGCGTCTTCTGCAACCTTTATAATATGTATTACGCTGTGGCCATGAATGGCTACTATGCCCAGAAGAATGATCCTCGTGCCAACGAATGGGCTGACAAGGTGGAAGTGTGCTTCCGTCGTGCCGCTGAACTCTGCGACGAATACAACCATAAGATTGCAGGCGGCAAATGGAACCACATGATGGACGAGATTTACATTGGTTACCGTTCTTGGAACAACCCAAGGCAAAACACCATGCCACAGGTGAAGCGTGTGGAAGCTGCTGATGCCAAACCAGGTGAAGATTTGGTGATTGTACCCAAGTCATATATTGCCGTATTGGAGGCATCGGATTTCGTTGCCAAGCAAAATGCGAAGGAGGCCACATGGCAGGTGATACCTGACATGGGTGTGTGGAAGGATGCTGTAGCACTCTTCCCCTACACCAAGAGCACAGAAGGTGCATCCATCACCTACGAGTTCAATATGGCGAAGGAAGTGGAACGTGCCACAGCCACCATCGTGCTGGCCACCAACTTCCCCTTCAACGACGGACGCGGACAACGACTGGCTATTACGCTTGACGGCCAACCCCTGCAGACGCTCAACGTCAACGAAGCATCCCGTTTCGTGGTGCAGATGTCACACGACCAGAACTTTGAATGGGAGACCACCCGTCAGAATCGTCAGAAGTTGACATTACCACGTCTCCTACAAGGAAAACACACCTTCATGCTCATGCCACTCGACCCTGGTATCGTGATTGAGCGCATCGAGGTGGAGTGAAAGGATCTTTCCTAACATCCATTAAGATAACGGTTTGTATCTATCAAGTCCGCTTTTCGAAAGAGGTGAATTTCGAGAAGCGGGCTTGCTTTTGAGGCGGAGAAGGGGTCGGAAATAGGGCATTTAACATTTTACTGCATGATTTGTAATGAGAATCTGAAAAAAATAGTATATCTTTGCAGTCATAAAACGTAGAACAACATGAAGAAGATTCTAATTTTGAATGGGCCGAACCTGAATTTGCTGGGCAAACGTGAGCCTGGCATTTATGGAAGTCGCGGCTTTGAGGAGTACTTTGATGAATTGAAGGGTATGTTCCCTGATGTGGAACTGACCTATTACCAGTCGAATGTGGAGGGCGAACTCATCAATAAGATTCATGAGGTAGGCTTCACATGGGATGGCATTGTGCTGAATGCTGGTGCTTATACACACACAAGCATTGCGTTGCAAGACGCCATTCGTGGTGTGAATGTGCCTGTGGTGGAGGTGCATATCTCGAATGTACACCAACGTGAGGAGTTCCGCCACCAGTCCATGATCAGTTGCGCATGTTTGGGTGTGATTTGCGGGTTTGGCTTGGACAGTTACCGATTGGGAGTGGAAGCGCTTTTGAGAGTTTAGGGTTAAATGATGAATGAAACATTAGACGAGTATATCCTTAGGCACATCGACCCAGAGAGCGACTATATGCATCGTCTGTGGCGGGCAACACAGTTGCATCTCCTGTATGGGCGAATGGCGAGTGGTCACTTGCAGGGAAGGCTCTTGAAGATGTTGGTGGGGATGGTTAAGCCGAAACTGGTACTGGAGATAGGCACATACAGCGGTTATTCAGGCTTGTGCATTGCCGAAGGGCTGGAAGAAGGGGCGCATCTGCACACAATAGAGATTAACGATGAGCAGGAGGATTTCACCCTGCCTTGGTTTCAGAATTCGCCCTATAAAGACAAAATCACCATGCATATAGGCGATGCATTAGAGGTGGTACCCAAGTTGGGACTGATGTTTGATTTGGCGTTCATTGATGGTGACAAACGCAAATATGTGGAGTATTATGAGATGGTGATGGCGCATCTGAACGAGGGAGGCTACATCTTGGCAGACAATACGCTGTGGGATGGGCATGTGGTGGAAGAAGAGGCAAAAGATGCCCAGACGGAAGGTATCCGTGCCTTCAACGACTGGGTGGCCAAAGATGATCGAGTGGAGAAAGTTATCTTGCCCTTGAGAGATGGATTGAGTATTATCAAGAAAAAATATGGAAACAACAAGACAGAATAAGATTGCACGCTTGATTCAGAAGGATTTGGCGGGTATATTTCAGGCACAGACGAGGCAGACAAGGAATCTGCTGGTGAGCGTGAGCGTGGTGAGGGTGAGTCCCGACCTGAGTGTGGCAAAAGCCTATCTGAGCATCTTCCCATCGGAAAAGGCACAGGAGGTGTTGCAAAACATCAACGACCACGCTGGGGCGATTCGCTATGAGCTGGGCAAACTGGAACGTCACCAGTTGCGCATCATTCCAGAACTGAAGTTTTTCTTGGATGATTCGTTAGACTATGTGGAAAACATCGATAAGTTGCTGAAAGGATGAATGTTTCCTTCTACATAGCCAAGCGTTACCTGCTGTCGAAGAAGTCGCACCACGCCATCAACATCATTTCTGGCGTATCGGTCTGTGGTGTGGCAATTGCGACAGCAGCGTTGGTGTGCATCCTTTCTGTGTTCAACGGGTTTCAGGATATGGTGGCAGGACTCTTTACCTCGTTCGACCCACAGTTGAAGGTCGTGCCAGCAGTGGGGAAGTTTATGTCGGCTGATGCAAAAGAACTGAAGAAGCTGAAGGAGGACGCTGATGTGGCTATCTGTACAGAAACATTGGAAGACCAAGCATTGCTGATGATCAACAACCGTCAGGTCATGGCGACGGTGAAGGGTGTGGAAGACAGTTTTGAGAAACTGACAGGCATTGACCGCATTCTGATTGGCGATGGGGTGTTTGAATTGCATGCAGATGTGATAGACTACGGCGTTCTGGGCTCCAACCTGCTGATGCAGCTGGGCTTGCCTGCCGATTTTGATGACCCCATACAGGTTTATGCCCCTCGAAAGGGGGAGCGCATTGACCTGAATGACCCACGTGAGAGCTTGAATCAGGAAGAGTTGTTTTCTCCAAGGGTCGGCTTTATGGTGAAGCAGAACAAGTATGACTCGCAATATGTCATCACGAACATCACGTTTGCCCGCCGCCTCTTCGAACGTGAGGGTGAGGTGTCGGCTTTGGAACTGAAATTGCGTGAGGGTGCCGATGTGAGCAAAGTAAAGGCACGTCTGCGTCAACAGCTGGGTGAGAAATACGTGGTGAAAGACCGTTATGAGCAGCAGGAAGACACATTCAAGATTATGCAGATTGAGAAACTTATCTCATATATCTTCTTGACATTCATCCTGATGATAGCCTGTTTCAATATCATTGGCTCGTTATCCATGCTCATTATTGACAAAAAACAAGATGCCATCACCCTGCGCAATATGGGTGCCAACGAGCGTCAAATCAGTGGCATCTTCATGATGGAGGGAAGGATGATTTGTCTGTTGGGCGCCGTGATAGGCATTTCCATTGGACTTCTCTTCTGCTGGTTGCAGCAAGAGTTTGGATTGGTGCGTTTTGGTAACAGCGAAGGAAGTTACATCATTGATGCCTACCCCGTGAGTGTCCGTGCTTGGGACATTGCGTTAATCTTCATTACGGTGGTGGCTGTGGGATTTCTTTCCGTATGGTATCCTGTGCGCCATTTGAGTAAGAAATATACAAAAGTGAATTATAATCAATGAATAATAATAACTCAATAAAAATATGAAAAAGAGCATTTATGTATTATCGGCAGTGGCAGTGGTGCTGCTGACAGGCTGCGGAAAGCAGAAAGCGTTTGTATCAGAAAACTTTAGCGTTTCTCCCACACCATTGGAGTATTTAGCAGGTGAAGTGCCTGCCACTATCAGTATCAATGTACCTGCCAAAACCATGAACAAGAAGGCTGTGGTAGAATGCACACCCGTACTGAAATGGGATGGGGGCACAGCTGCTGGCGAACCTTACACTTTGCAGGGTGAGAAGGTGGAGGCCAATCATACCATCATCTCTTACAAGAACGGTGGTCATGCCACCATGCGCTTCTCTATTCCCTTCGAGGACGGCATGGAGAAAAGCGACCTGATGATGCAGTTTTACGCCAAGGTGGGCAAGAAGCTGGTGAAGATGCCAACCATCAAAATCGGCTATGGAACCCAGTGTACGGCTTCCCTCATCACAAAGACCGCCAAGACCGCGAACTTTGGTGTGGCTCCTGATAACTTCCAACGTGTCATCAGCCAGAAGCAGGAGGCTGCTGTGAAATTCCTCATCGGCCAAGCCAACCTGCGTGGCAGTGAACTGAACAGTCAAACTGTGCAAGACTTCATCACCACGCTCAAGAACATCAAGAACGATGAACAGAGTTTGGTGCTGAATAACATCGAGGTGAGTGCATACGCTTCTCCTGATGGTGCATATACCATCAATGAACGTTTGGCTGCAAGACGCGGCGAAGTGTCTGAAGGCTATGTGAACCAGCAACTCAAACAGAACCAGCTCACCACTTACGTCGATACGAAATACACGGCTGAGGACTGGGAAGGTTTCCAAGCTTTGGTTGGCGCATCCAATTTGCAAGACAAAGAAATCATCCTGCGTGTCCTCTCTATGTATGAAGACCCAGAGCAACGCGAACGTGAAATACGCAATGTGGCGGTAGTGTATAAGGAACTCGCTGATGCCGTGCTGCCCGAGTTGCGCCGTGCCCGTATGGTCATCAACTATGATGTGATTGGCCGCAGCGATGAGGATATCATGAAGTTGGTCAATGCTGATGCATCCAAACTCAGCATCGAGGAAATGATCTATGCTGCCAACATCCTCTCCACCGACGATGCACAGAAAGAATCCATTCTGAAGAAGGTTGTTTCTCTCTTCCCCAACGACTACCGTGCATACAACAATCTGGGAGAACTGGCCATGCGCCGTGGAGACAATGAAAGAGCACAAGTATATCTGCGTCAGGCACTTGGAATCAACGCTAACGCACCCGAGCCTAACGTCAACTTAGGTATGCTCGCCATTCAGAACGGGAAGTTCCAAGATGCTGAGATGTTCATCTCTAAGGGTGTCAATGCCAACAATTTTGACGAAGCCACAGGACACCTCTATGTGGCACAAGGCCGTTATCCACAGGCAGCAGTCAAGTTTGCCAAGTCTGCCAACAACAGTGCAGCTCTTGCCAATATCCTCTCTCAAGACTATGCTGATGCACTCAAGACTTTGGGCAATATCCAGAACCCCGATGCCATGACTTACTACCTGCGTGCCATCCTCGCTGCCCGCATGGAAGACAAGTCGGAGGTGAAGGACAACCTCGCCAAGGCTATCGCTCTCGATGCGTCTCTGGCCAAACGTGCTGCCAACGATGCAGAATTTTCGGACTACAATAAGGAATGAAACATTCTCTCTACATATTCATCCTGCTCCTACTCGTCTCCTGCGGTCCCGACGGCAACTCATTCCGTCTTAAGGGACGATTCCGCGACATGCAGGCAGGCGAACTCTACATCTACAATCTAAATGGAGACCATGCCCGCCTCGACACCATCAACATTCAGGAGGGCAAATTCCGCTATAAGGGGGAGACTGACCAAGTCACCCCCTACATCCTCCTCTTCCCCAATGGTGTGGAACAAGTAATCTTTGCAGGACCAGGTGAAGACCTCGAATATGAAGCTACTGCCAACGACCTCAAAAACTATGTGGTGAACGGCAGTGAAGAGAATCTGCTCATGAACAAGTTCCGTGAGGAGACCTACACACTCAACCCCTCCATGATGACCAACACGGCACGCATCTACATCAAGGACAATCCTGCGTCGCCTGTTGCCATCTATCTCTTCGACCACTATTTCGCCCAAAACGAAGAAGTCAGCGACACAGAACTCAGCGAACTGCTCAAGCTGCTTCGTTCCAAGCACCCCCATCACCACTATTTGCTTGACATCGAAAGCAAACTCAAATCCACCGCAGGGCGGCAGATTGGTAAGATCCTGCCCGACGTCACCTTGACCACCAAAGACAGGAAAAGCGTGAAACTATGGTCAACTCCAAAAGACTACACCCTCATTGCCTTTTGGGCAACGTGGATGCCCAATGGTACCGACTTCTTTTGGCGGCTCAAGAATTCTTTAGGCGACTACCGTGATAATGGGCGACTGCGTCTCGTGGCCATTTCCCTCGACATAGAGCGCTATCGTTGGGAAGACGTTATCCGTCCAGACACCGCCTCAACCTACATCCTCCATTGTTGCGATGGTTTAGGATTCGAGTCCCCAACCGTCAAGACCTTGGGCATTGATGCCGTTCCTTACTATATCCTGACCGACAAGACCCACAAGGTACTCGACAGCGGCGAGGATGTAAACCAATTGTCCGATATCTTGAAAAAGAACATCCATTAAAAGGAATAAACAGAGATGGTTTCAAAAGTTCATAGCGCAGCGTTACAAGGATTGGATGCGATGGTCGTCACTGTCGAGGTGGATAATTTCGAAGGAGGCCAGAACCAGAGGTTCACCATTGTGGGATTACCCGATAGTGCTGTCAAGGAAAGTCAGGAACGTGTGCAGTCTGCCTTGCGTGTGAATGGCTACAAAATACCCAATAAGTCTGTAGTGGTCAATTTGGCTCCTGCTGACGTCCGCAAGGAAGGTTCTGGTTTCGACCTCCCAATGGCAATTGGTGTAATGATTTCCCATGGATTCTTGGATATTGAACATCCTGAACGCTTTATGTTTGTAGGAGAATTAGGACTTGATGGCACCATCCTGCCCGTAAAAGGTGTTTTACCCATCTCCATCAAAGCAAGAGAATTGGGGTATGAGGCTCTCTTTGTTCCCACAGAGAATGCTCGTGAGGCGGCAGTGGTGAATAAACTGAAAATCTATGGAGTGAATCATCTGAACGACATTGTAGATTTCTTTGCAGGAACACGTGATATCGCTCCCACCATCGTCAACACACGTGAAGAATTTTATGCCCAACTCTTCTCCTATCCATATGACTTCGATGAGGTGAAAGGACAAGCCAATGTTAAGCGCGCTTTTGAGGTGGCGGCGGCTGGCGGTCATAACATCATTCTTGTGGGCAGCCCTGGTTGTGGCAAGTCCATGATGGCCAAACGCCTCCCTTCCATTCTTCCCCCCCTCACCCTCAGCGAAAGTCTTGAAACCACTCAGATTCATTCCATTGCTGGTACGCTGAAGAAAGACTCCTCACTCATCAGTCAACGCCCCTTTCGTGCACCTCATCATACCGTGTCCGACGTGGCATTGGTTGGTGGTGGCAATACCTTCATGCCTGGTGAGATTTGTTTGGCACACAATGGTGTGCTTTTCATGGACGAACTGCCAGAATTCAATCGTTCTGTCCTTGAAACGCTTCGTCAACCCCTTGAAGACCGCATCATCACCATCTCACGAGCAC
>JAFXVS010000076.1 GCA_017534815.1 Bacteroidaceae bacterium
AAAGACTATCTGAATGATGAACGCCTGTCACTCACTCAGATAGCCGACCTGATGAACTTCACATCGCTCTCTTACTTCAGCCGTTACTGCACCAAGCATCTTGGCCTGTCGCCCAGCGATTACCGTATGAGTCTTCAACCGAAATAAAGTATATTTAGCAAATACAATAAAAAAGGGACCTGCCCAAGCGGACAGGTTCCTTTACTTATTATCAGAGAGTTAACTTACTCTTCTACAGCTGCCTGCGCGGCGGCAAGACGAGCGATTGGCACGCGGAATGGAGAACATGAAGCGTAGTTCATACCAACCTTTGCACAGAACTTCACAGAAGTTGGTTCACCACCATGCTCACCACAGATACCAGTGCGCATGCCTGGACGAACAGCACGACCCTTTTCTACAGCCATCTTGATGAGCTGACCTACACCGTTCTGGTCAAGTACCTGGAATGGGTCAACCTTCAGGATCTTCTTCTCCAGATAAACAGGGAGGAAGCTGGCGATGTCGTCACGAGAATAACCGAAGGTCATCTGCGTGAGGTCGTTCGTACCAAATGAGAAGTATTCTGCCTCCTTGGCAATCTTGTCTGCCGTGAGGGCTGCACGTGGAATCTCAATCATCGTACCGATTTCGAATGGGATTTCAACGCCTTCCTCAGCGAAGACTTCCTTAGCCACCTTCTGGATGATTTCCTTCTGCTGCTTGAGCTCGTAGAGGATACCGATGAGTGGCACCATGATTTCTGGATGAGGATCGAAACCTTCCTTCTTCAACTGGCAAGCAGCACCGAGGATGGCACGAGTCTGCATGGCTGTGATTTCTGGGAATGTGATACCGAGACGGCAACCACGATGTCCGAGCATTGGGTTGTTCTCTGCGAGAGAAGCCACACGCTGCTGAATCACCTTGATGTCAACGCCCATAGCCTCAGCCATTTCCTGCTGACCCTTCAAATCATGTGGCACGAACTCGTGCAATGGTGGGTCAAGCAGACGAATGTTCACATGGAGACCATCCATAGCCTTGAGGATTCCATAGAAGTCAGCCTTCTGATAAGGAAGCAACTTGGCAAGAGCTTTCTCACGACCTTCAACAGTGTCAGAGAGAATCATCTCACGCATAGCAACAATCTTCTGGTCGTCGAAGAACATGTGCTCTGTACGAGTCAGACCGATACCCTTGGCACCGAATGCACGAGCCACCTGAGCGTCATGTGGCGTGTCGGCATTGGTACGTACCTGCAACTTCGTGTACTTGTCGCAGAGGTCCATCAAAGCCTTGAAGTCACCAGAGAGTTCAGCGGCCTTCGTCTGAATCTCACCAGCATAAACCTGACCAGTAGTACCATTCAGAGAGATGTAATCACCTTCCTTGTATGTAACGCCCTCGATTTCAACAGTCTTGGTCTTGTAGTCAACATTGATGGCACCTGCACCAGACACGCAGCACTTACCCATACCGCGAGCCACCACAGCTGCGTGAGAAGTCATACCACCACGAGCCGTGAGGATACCTTCTGCTGATGCCATACCAGCGAGGTCTTCAGGAGAAGTCTCGATACGAACCATGATCACCTTGTGACCATTAGCGTGCCACTCCTGAGCGTCGTCAGCGTGGAACACAATCTGACCACATGCTGCACCTGGAGATGCTGGCAGACCCTGCGTGATGACCTTAGCCTTCTTCAGAGCGTCCTTGTCGAACACTGGGTGAAGGAGTTCATCAAGCTTCTGAGGTTCGCAGCGGAGGATTGCTGTCTTTTCGTCGATGAGACCTTCGCGAACGAGATCCATCGCAATCTTCACCATTGCAGTACCTGTGCGCTTACCGTTACGAGTCTGGAGGAACCAGAGCTTGCCTTCCTGCACAGTGAACTCCATATCCTGCATATCTTTATAGTGCTTCTCCAGCTTGTCCTGAATGTCGTTCAGTTCTGCGTAGAGGGCTGGCATAGCCTCTTCCATAGAAGGATATTTGGCTACACGCTCTTCCTCAGAGATGCCTGCACGCTCAGCCCAACGCTGTGAGCCAATCTTGGTGATCTGCTGTGGGGTACGGATACCAGCCACCACATCTTCACCCTGTGCGTTGATGAGGTACTCACCGTTGAAGAGGTTCTCACCGTTACCTGCGTCGCGAGAGAAGCATACACCTGTAGCAGAAGTGTCGCCCATATTACCGAACACCATAGCCATCACAGACACAGCAGTACCCCACTCGTCTGGAATGCCTTCCATCTTGCGGTAAAGGATAGCACGCTCGTTCATCCAGCTACGGAACACAGCGCAGATAGCACCCCAAAGCTGTACGATTGGATCGGTTGGGAAGTCCTGACCTGTGCGCTCCTTGATGGCCTTCTTGAAGAGCTCAACCAACTTCTTGAGAGACTCAACAGAAAGATCCTTGTCAAGGGTAACACCCTGCTCTTCCTTCACCTTCTCGATGATTTCCTCGAACGGGTCAATGTCTTCCTTGTTCACAGGCTTCAGACCCAGCACCACGTCACCGTACATCTGCACGAAACGGCGGTATGAGTCATACACGAAGTGAGGATTGTTGGTCTTCTTGGCCATTCCCTCAGCCACCTCGTCGTTCAAGCCAAGGTTGAGGATGGTGTCCATCATACCAGGCATTGAAGCGCGTGCACCTGAACGAACAGACACGAGCAATGGGTTATTCACGTCGCCGAACTTGCAGTTCATGAGGTTCTCCACATGAGCTACTGCAGCGTTCACTTCATTCTGAAGGAGTTCCTTGATCTTCTCCTCTCCTACTTCATAATACTCATTACAGCAATCTGTAGTGATTGTGAAGCCCGGAGGCACTGGAACACCAATGAGGTTCATCTCAGCAAGGTTTGCGCCTTTACCACCGAGAGCCTCGCGCATCTGCGCATTACCCTCGGCCTGTCCGTTACCGAAGGTGTAAACTCTTTTTTGAGCCATAACTTTACTAACTTTTTGTTAATTATTTAAGGTTATTAATCATGTAAATCTCTTTTTCAAAAGAAGGAAAGAACACGGTGTTGCGGGAACAAGTTCCCAGCGAACTTTGCAAAAATAATGCATTTTGTCCGAAACAACAAATTTTTCACCATTTTTTTGACAAAAACAGCGATTATTTGTCTGAAAGCTTACGAATAAAGCCTTTACTAATGCTCGGAATGCGTGGTCCTTTCTTCATGTTCTCTTGTATCAACTCTTCTGTTTTATTGTACATATTCTTGAACTGTTCAGTAATGAAATTCTGCACCCTGACCTCCACCGTTGGCAATCCTTCTTCAGAGGGTGAAACACACATGAGACCGTTGTGTACAATCTCCACTTTCACATCCTTGTCCGTCTGCATGGGGTCACCGTCATAGTGGACGATGCCGGGTCTGGCGCGACGGATGGTGGCCTTCTGACATTGGAAAGTCTTGATGCGCGAGTTTTGTTCGATGGTGCCATTGAACAACTGAATGGCCATCTGAGGAGCTTCGATGGCGAGGAACGGTTCAATGATGGTCACATCCATCAGTCCGTCTCTGACCGAAGCGGAGGGGGCAATGTAGGCATTGTTGCCATATTGGGATGCATTAGCCAATGAGATGAGGAATGCCTTGTAAATTTGGTGCACTTCCTCCCCTTCCCTATTGTTCACAATGTCCAATTCGTAAGTTTCCGGATGATAATTGAGGCTGCTGTTCAGCACGTTCTCAATGTAGGAGACAGGGCCTCGTTTGCCTGACTCCGCAAAACGCTGAGAGATGAAGGCATCGAACCCCACGCCGCAGGTGCAGAAAAACGGACGGCCATTCACAATGCCGTAGTCCATCGGTTGGGTCAATCCCCTATTGATAATTTTGATGGCGCTGAGCGGATCTGTTGGAATGCGCAAATGACGGGCCAATCCATTTCCAGAACCAGATGGAATGATGGCGAGAGCGGTCTGTGTATGGACAAGACCTGTAGCAACCTCATTAACCGTCCCGTCGCCACCAATGGCACAGACGATGTTAACGCCCTTTTCAGACGCTTGCCGAGCAAGTTCTGTTGCATGTCCCACATGCTCCGTCTTCATCACCTCATGGTCATACGCAGTCTTGTCGAGATAGTCCTCAATCAATTTTAGGACAAAATTCTTTCCCGACGTTCCTGACACAGGATTCACGATGAATATGATTCTCTTTTTATCTGCCATAAAAGAACGAACTTCCTCTGTTTCCGGTTACCGTCTCTATAATAATATAATAATGTGTATGCAATCTTCACATATTAAACAGCGCCTTGTGGAGAATTGCGGTGCAAAATTACGACTTTTACGTCAAATTTCTTCAAATAATACCATGTTTTTTGAGTTTCTCGTTTTTTTTTCAGAAAAGATGAGAGTTAAACGGTCATTTTTTACTAACTTTGCAGCGTTTTTGTATTTACAATAGAAACTAATAATAACAAATAGCGTGTCTCTTTCGGTGTCGGCATAGAACTATTTTTCATGCGAGATGAACGTTTCCGACGTTGACAGCAAACCGAAACGCACAATTTAACTATGGGTTTATTACAAGAAAGAATGAGTAAGTATAGAGAGCCGCAGAAGTATATCAATGCGGGTGTTTATCCTTACTTCAGAGAAATTGACAGTCATCAGGACACAGAGGTGATGATGAGTGGGAAGAAAGTTCTTATGTTTGGTTCCAATTCATATATGGGCCTTACATACGACAAGCGCATCTGCGAGGCTGCCATCAATGCCATCAAGAAGTACGGAACGGGCTGTGCCGGTTCACGTTTTCTGAATGGTACACTTGACCTCCACATTCAATTGGAGAAAGAACTGGCTGACTTTGTCGGAAAAGACGAAGCACTGGTATATTCTACAGGTTTTACGGTTAATTCAGGTGTGGTGTCTTGTCTGACAGGACGCAACGACTACATCATTGGCGATGACCGAGATCACGCATCCATCGTTGATGGACGCCGACTCTCATTTTCACAGTTCTTCCACTACAAGCACAACGATATGGAAGATTTGGAGCACCAGCTCATGCGATGCAATGCCGATGCCCTGAAACTGATTGTCATCGACGGTCTCTTCTCTATGGAGGGTGACCTCGCCAAACTCCCCGAAATCATCGAGCTCAAGAAGAAGTACAACGCCACTGTGATGGTGGATGAGGCACATGGTTTGGGGGTGTTTGGTAAGCAGGGACGTGGCGTTTGCAACCACTTTGGTGTGACTGAAGATGTTGACCTCATCATGGGAACCTTCTCCAAGAGTCTCGCATCTATCGGAGGTTTCATCGCCTCCGACAGCGACACCATCAACTGGCTCCGTCACAACAGCCGTACTTACATCTTCAGCGCCAGCAACACGCCAGCCGCAACAGCAGCTGCTCTTGAGGCCATTCACATCCTCAAGAGTGAGCCAGAGCGTCAGGAGAATCTCTGGAAGACTACCAATTATGCGCTCGAGCAGTTCAAGCAGGCAGGCTTCGAAATTGGCGACACCGAAAGCCCTATCATACCGCTCTATGTGCGCGATGCTTTCAAGACATTCCAAGTCACCAAGATGGCCTTCGACAAAGGTGTGTTCGTCAACTCCGTCGTTCCACCCGCATGTGCTCCTCAAGACACGCTCATCCGTGTGGCACTCATGGCCACTCACACCAAGGAGCAGGTTGACCGCTGCGTAGCCATCCTCGTGGACACATTCAAAGAACTTGGATTATTGAAATAAAAGAATAAAAAAGAATTATATATGTATAGGATGAAGGGAAGCTAACAACTTCCCTTCCCTATTCTCAAACAGAATATCATGCTTACATTAAAGTTGATCACTGAAGAGACCGAGCGCGTCATCAAGGGTCTCGAAAAGAAGCACTTCCAGGGTGCAAAAGAAGCCGTCGAGAAAGCCATCGCCATCGACAAGCAGCGTCGTGAGGCACAGACTAAGCTCGATGCCATCCTTGCCGAGAGCAAGAAGTTTGCCGCACAGATTGGCCAGTTGATGAAGGCGGGAAAGAAAGACGAGGCTGAGGCCGCTAAGGCTGAAGTGGCAAAACTCAAGGCATCTGCAGCTGAGCTTGAGACCGTCAAGGCCAATGCCGAGCAGGAACTCATCGCCCATCTCTGCACCATCCCCAACATCCCCTACGACGAGGTGCCTGAAGGTTCCTGCGCTGAAGACAACGTTGTGGTGAAATCCTCCTTACGTGAATGCAAGCCAGGCGACACCGTCGGCAACTGGGACACCGTGCCCAACAACGGAAACGCCAAGCTCCCTCACTGGGAACTCGCAAAGAAATATAACCTCATCGACTTCGACCTTGGCGTCAAAATCACCGGTGCAGGATTCCCCGTCTATATCGGCAAGGGTGCACAACTCCAGCGTGCCCTCATCAACTTCTTCCTCGCCGAGGCCAACAAGGCAGGCTATACGGAGATTATGCCTCCGACGGTGGTCAACGCTGCTTCTGGCTACGGCACAGGACAGTTGCCCGACAAGGAGGGACAGATGTACCACTGCGAGGTGGATGACCTCTATCTCATCCCCACCGCCGAGGTGCCTGTCACCAACATCTACCGCGATGTCATCATCGACGAGAAGGATCTCCCCATCAAGAATTGCGCATACACCCAGTGTTTCCGTCGCGAAGCAGGCAGCTACGGCAAGGACGTGCGTGGTCTGAACCGTTTGCATGAGTTCTCCAAGATAGAAATTGTGCGCATCGATACTCCTGAGCACTCCAAGGAGAGCCACAAGGAAATGCTCGACCACGTGGAAGGGCTTCTTCAGAAGCTGGAGCTCCCCTACCGCATCCTCCGTCTCTGTGGCGGCGACCAGAGTTTCACCTCTGCCATCTGCTACGACTTCGAAGTGTACAGCGAAGCTCAGGGACGTTGGCTCGAAGTCAGCTCCGTCAGCAACTTCGACACCTATCAGGCAAACCGCCTCAAGTGCCGTTACCGCAATGCCGACAAGAAGGTGCAGCTCTGCCACACCCTCAACGGCTCAGCCCTCGCTCTGCCCCGCATCGTTGCCTCCATCCTCGAGGACAACCAGACACCCGAGGGCATCCGCATCCCCAAGGCGCTTGTCCCCTACACAGGCTTTGAGATGATAGACTAAGAGATATTTTTTTAATATAGAGATAAAAGAGGGAAGGTTGCAGATGTTGCAGCCTTCTCTCTTGCGTTTTTACCCTCACAATCCATGAAAAGTTGGTCGAAATCTGTGAAAAATAAAAAAAATTATTGTTTTTCGATAAAATTTTCTTGTTTTTATTTTGAAGTTATGAAAAGATGTTTTACCTTTGCACCGAAATTATTTATCGAAAGACGATAAAAGCATCAAACAAAACAATAAAATCAAGATAAAATAACAAACATTATTAACTACTAAAACAAAGAAAAGTATGAAAAAGAAATTTAATCTGTATTGCGGACTGCTGATTGCAGCTATCGTATTTGGAATCGGCATCGACATGTCGAAAAGCCTTTACACTATGTATTATGGCGGAAAGACCGGATGGGAATTTGCTAAGAAGGAACGTGAGATGGGCGTGAAGCGCGATCCGTACTGGGTGCTGAATTTCCAGCAGAGAATGGTGCCCGTGGAAATGATGCCGCTGAATGTGTTGCTTGAACCGACGGACAGCATCGTCAACAAGAAGACGGGCGAGAAAATGCCCATCATGACGGCGGCAGGCATCGTCTTTCCCAAGGAGCCATGCAACAGGATGAGGGTAATGCAAGGCTTCAGCTATATCGGGTTGGTTTTTGTCATCATCTTTTGGATTGCTTTCATCCGGCTGGTCGTTTCGGTGAACAAGGGACGCATCTTTGAGCAGAGCACGGAAAGGCAGCTTGCTTGGGGCGGCTGGGGTGTGTTTGGCATCTACGTCATCGGATGGGTGCAGGTGCTAATCAATTACTTCCAGAATGTAGAGATGTTTGAATTTGAGGGATACACTCTATTCATCGGAAACACTCCCGACCACGCCCTACTCTACTCCGCTTTCGGCATGCTGCTGATAGGCCAGATCTTCAAGATTGGTCGTCAGATGAAGGAGGAGCAGGAGCTGACGATTTAATGGTATAGAACAATCATACACTATCTCAAACTAAAAAAATAATAGAGTCATGATTATAGTGAATTTGGATGTCATGATGGCACGCAGGAAGGTGTCATCGGGCGAATTGGCTGAGAAGATCGGCATCACGGCGGCGAACCTGTCGGTGCTGAAGACGGGGAAGGCGAAGGCGATGCGTTTCTCGACGCTGGAACAGATCTGTCGAGCGTTGGATTGTCAGCCGGGAGATATTTTGGAGTATCGACCAGATACGAGTGAGTAACATATCTAATAATGTATAAGGAACAATGAAAAAAATACTTTATCCTGTTTTGGTTGTGATCGTGTTTCTGGTGATGCAGGTGCTCGGAGGGGTTGGCATGATTATCATTGCCATCTTCAAGAATCCAAGCATCATCGAATCCCTGCGGAATCGGGTTGACCCTAATACATTGATCAACCAAGTTATGGCAAGCGATGCGCTGGCGTGGGCTCTCATCCTGAGCGGTTTGGGTTCAGCCCTCATCCTCACAGCCTTGCGGATGATTGAATGGAAGACCGTGCTGAACGTAAAGATGATTGACTGGAAAATCGGCATGATCGGCATTGTCGGAGCCTTGTTGGGCATCTTCTACACGGACTGCTTCTCTGAGTTCTTCGAGCTGCGCGACGACATGGGGGACATCTTCAACAGCATGTCAAACACACTCGTAGGAGCATTGGCGATTGGCGTGACGGGACCCATCATCGAGGAGTTCATCTTCCGCGAGGCGCTGCTGGGCTTCATGCTGAGGAACAACTGGAACAAATGGGTGGCCATCTCGGTCAGCGCAGTGGTCTTCGGACTCATCCATGCCAATCCTGCACAAATTCCGTTTGCAGTCGTGGTCGGATTCATTTTCGGTCTCATATACTATAAGACGGGAAATATCGTTATTCCAAGTATATTGCATATCATCAACAACAGTTCCGCCGTGTGGATGATGTACTCGATGGGCGATGAAGCCAAGGATGCGAGCCTGCAGGAATGGCTAGGCGGACGAGGGATCACGATTGGAGTCATCATTCCTTTGGGCGTGGTCTGCTTCTGGCTCCTCCGACTGTTCTGGATCAAATATCCTCAAAACGAAGTAACAAATCAATTAAACGCACAAGATAATGAAACAGTTCTTTAAGTATGTATGCGCCACCGTTGTGGGCATCATCCTGGTGGTGGCCATCATCACCATCCTGTCCATCATCAGTCTGGTGGGCATGGCATCGATGGGCAGCATGACTGCCTCAGTGAAAGACAACAGCGTGCTCGTCATCCAACTACAGGGAACCCTCAACGAGCGCGGCGAGGAGAATCCCTTTGGCGAGCTGCTCGGCAACAATGCGCTCAGCGAGCAGGGACTCGACGACATCCTCAACGCCATCAAGAAGGCAAAGACCGAGCCGAACGTCAAGGGCATCTATCTCGAAGCCGGAACCTTTGCCGGAGCCATGCCCGCCACGTTGCAGGCCATCCGCAAGGCACTCGTCGATTTCAAGGAGTCCGGCAAATTCATCGTGGCATACGGTGATGCTTACACCCAGGGTGCCTACTACCTCTGCTCCACCGCCGACACGGTCGTGGTCAATCCGCAAGGCATGATTGACTGGAGCGGACTCGCGAGCCAGGTGATGTACTACAAGGATCTGCTCGACAAGGTCGGCGTCGATATGCAGGTGGTGAAGGTCGGCACCTACAAGAGCGCCGTTGAGCCCTATTTGCTGACAGAGATGAGCGAGGCGAACCGCGAGCAGATAGAGACTTACGACCGCGAAATCTGGGGCGAGATGACCAAGGCCGTGAGCAAGAGTCGCGGCATTAGCGTCCAGAAACTCAACGAGCTTGCCGACTCGATGATCCTGCTGAGTCCGGCTGAGACCTATCTGAAGGAAAAACTCGTGGACAAGATAGCCTACAGCGACGAGGTGAAGCCCCTCATTGCCCGCATGATGAAAGTGGATAGTCCTGACGACTACAACACCATCACCGTCAAGGAGCTGGCCGGCATCTCCGCCAGCGAGCCCAAAGGCATCAGCGGCAACGTCGTGGCAGTCTATTACGCCGTGGGCGACATCGTTGAGGAACCCACCTCCGACTGGAGCTACGAACCCGAAATTGCCAGCAAGAAAGTCTGCAAAGACCTCCAGAAACTCACCGAAGACGAAGACGTCAAGGCAGTCGTCCTCCGTGTCAACTCCGGCGGTGGCTCAGCCTACGCCAGCGAGCAGATATGGCATGAGGTCATGAACATCAAGGCCAACAAACCCATCGTCGTGAGCATGGGCGACATGGCGGCATCAGGCGGCTACTACATCAGCTGCGCGGCCAACTACATCTATGCCGAACCCACCACCATCACCGGTTCCATCGGCATTTTCGGCATGTTCCCCAACGCAGATGAACTCATGAACAACACCCTCGGCATCCACATCAGCACCGTCAAGACCAACCAGTTCTCCGACTTCGGCGACCCCACTCGACCCTTCACCGACCAGGAGCGCGCCCAGGCTCAGCGCTACATCAACAACGGCTACGAGCTCTTCACCCGCCGATGCGCCGACGGCCGCAACATGAAGCAGGATGCCATCAAGAACATCGGCGAGGGACGCGTGTGGACAGGACTCCATGCCAAGCAGATCGGTCTCGTCGATGACTTCGGCGGACTCGATGATGCCATCGAGAAGGCCAAGAAACTCGCCAAGCTCGACGACGCCTCCGTCATGAACTACCCCGCCAAGACCAACATCTTCGACCAACTGATGGACGAGATGCAGGGCACCAGCTATGCCGACAAGCAGCTCCGCCAAGCCCTTGGCGACTACTATCCCCTCTGGGCTGACATGAAGAAGGTTCACCAGAAGTCCGGCATCCAGACTGCCCTTCCCTACCGCCTCAAGTTTAACCTCTAACCTATCCCAACACAAAGGAGCACCCGACATTCGGATGCTCCTTTTTTCTTGGAAATAAATGTTGCCTTTCGCGTTTACTTGAGTAGTTTGATGCCCTGGAGTGCCTGCTTCATGACATCATCGAATCCGCCGTTATTGAAGCCATCGACGCGGAGGTAGCCCTCCTTGTCGGTGAAGGGAGAAACAGCGAGGCAGTGGATGGAGTTGCCGTTTTCAATGGTATAGACAGTCCATGTGTATTCGCCGATCTTCTCGCCCTCGGCCACTTTGTTGTCTGCGGTCATGTGGAAGTCGAGTTTGGACTCGTCGAAGGCTGCACCCACGGTCTTAATGGTGAAGGATGCAACAGCTTCGCCGTCCTTCTCGTAGTAGAGGTTGCTTCCGAAGCTCTGGCTCTTGCCTGTCCAGCCATCGGGCACTTGGAAGCAGAAGTCGCCGTGGATGTCGGTGATTATTTCCTCCTCAGGAGCCTCTTCCACTTCCTCTGCATTAACTTCCACTGCGGTAGAGTCCTGACCTTCGTTGTTCTGTCCGCTTGTGCCGTTGCAGGCCACGAGCGACGCCATCATGGTTGCGACGGCGAAAGAAAAGAATACTTTCTTCATGTTGTTTTGTTGTTGAATTAAATGATTAATAAAATGATTGAATCTGAAATCGGGTACGAAGTTACGCATTTTTGTCCTTTTTTGAGTCCACTACGTGGAGAAATCATACAAATCCATCCAAATTTTACAAATTATCCTTTTGAAACGGACACGACAAAACAAAAGATGTCTATGGGACACCACGGCTGACAATGATTGATAATCTTTTTCAGACTGGTGGGGGACAGAAGTAGCTTTCTGTAAGGCAAGGACACGAAACCAAAGCGGAAAGCGAACGGATGTCGGGGGATAGGAAAGATGAATTGAAAAAGGACATATATATAATGAGCCCGTGCAGCGATGGTTGCACGGGTTCATTGTTTGTGTGTTGATGTGGAAAAAACGAATGCAATGCAATATTGCAATATGGAAAACCTTGGCAGATGGAAAAGAAATACTTACCTTTGCAGTCGCATTGGTGTAGGCTTTTGTCCAGTTGTTGTTCAGTTGTTGTCCAGTTGTTGTTCAGTGAAATACTGTACAACAAACGAAGAACAATAGAGGAACAATCGAACAACAATGGGAGGTGAACATGATGGGAGGTAAAGTAAAGACGAAGTTAATATAACCCAAAAGAATGGAGACAAGCTCCATAACATTACAAACATTCCCCTTTGTATTGTACTCACTTAATCGTACTTTGACTTCGTCGAAAGTAGGATGCACCTCGGAAATAAAAATAAAAAATGTTTTATTTTGTACTTCTCTCGATTTTCACTACCTTTGGCTACGCCCAAGGTACTCACGTTCGGAAAAACAAAAGAAAATATGTTTTTTTTTGGTTTTTCTCTCACTTAATCGTACCTTTGCAATCGTTTTAACAATTCAGATGAAAATGAGAAGGATTATCTACATACTTGCGTGGCTGGGAACGGTCGGACTGCTGGGCTCGTGCGGACAAACGGACAAGGTGGAGAAGGACGATGACTCCACGGCGCTCAAGCTCGGTGTGCTGCCCACGGTGGATTGTCTGCCGTTCTATTATGCCGATTCCATCGGACTGTTTGACTCGTTGGGCATTTCCATGAAGCTCGTCACCTTCGACGCAGCGATGGATGCCGACACGGCGTTCGTGAACGGCACGGTGGACGGCGTGGTGAGTGACTTGGTGAAGACGTGCATCTGGCAGGGTCAGGGCGACACAGCCATGGTGGCGATGGTGGGCGAACTGAGGATGTGGCTCATCACGTCCCCCAGGGCGCGTCTGCTGAAGGCGGAGAGCCTAAAGGAGAAGATCATTGGCATCACGCGACACTCGGCGGTGGATTTCTTCGCCGACAAGATTATGGAGTCGGTGAAGCTCCAGAGCATCGACCTGAACAAGCCGCAGATCAACAACATCAGGCTGCGCGGTCAGATGGTGGATCAAGACCAATATGACGGCGCCATCCTGCCCGAACCCTTTGCCAGCGAGGCGGTGGCAAGGGGCGCGAAGCGACTGGACGGCACGGAGAGTCTGGGGCTGCAACGTCTCATGTGCGTGCTCTTCAACGACTCTGTCTATAAGGCTCGCCAACCAGAAATCGACAAGGTGAGGAAGGCATACGACCTGGCGGTGAAGGCGCTGAACGCCGACTCGCTGACGAATGTGTTGAACTTCATCCCGGATGCGCATCGGGTCTATCTGCCCGACACATTATATATATATAAGCCGCTGAACACGAGCATCACCTACGATGACTCCATGCTGGTGGAGGTCAGGAAGTGGGCGCAAGGACGGGGACTGATCAAAACAAAGAAATAAACAGAACGGATGGACTACCTCGACATACAATCAAAACTTGGGAAGGAGAATCTGGCGGAGACTTTCCCGCTGATTCGCCAAAAGGTCGGTGAAATCGGCAATTGGGCGCTGACGGAGGAGACAGAAACTCTGTGGACAACCTATCAGCAGATGTTGCTGTTCATGCTGCAGGGCATTGAGGATGCGCAGCGCGACCGCATCCGCACCGACATCTGTCGGCAGCTCTGCTTCGTGGTGAGCCGGTTGGAACGTCTGGAGCGCATCAAGATGCATGCGGAGGAGAAATATGTCAGCGTGAGCAAGGAAATGAAGCGAGTGCCGTCGTTCGAGAGCATCGTTAGCCAGCTGGAGACGGTGTCGCAGGAAATGAAGGACATCAGAGAGGATGACCTGCTGCGCGACTCCATCCGTCAGTATCGCATGGAAGGCCTCAAGGAACAGCACGAGGCGGCGATGCTGAACCTCTTCAACTGGACATGGACGGGCGAGATATGGCAGAACACCGACGTGGATCTGGCCAATCGCCTCCTCTTTTCGGACAGCGTCAGCGCCAACGACAAGGCCGTATTCATCGCTGCCATCACCCTATCCCTCTTCGAATTTACCGACCCTGCCAAAGTGCTCTTCCTCCTCGACTGCTATCTGGTGGAGGAAGAAATCATCTCGCAGCGAGCACTTATCGGCTTCCTGCTGGCGCTCCATTTCTCATTCGACCGCCTCAAGGACAATCAGGAACTGAAAGACCGTCTGCGCATCTTCGGCGACGACCCAAGTTTCGTTCGTGACCTCTACGCCGCAATGATGCAGTTGCAGATGAGCTGTACCACGGAGCGCGTGACCTCGAAGATGCGCAACGACATCATGCCCGTGCTGATGCAGAGCGTGATGGCAAGGAAGAAGCCGGAGAAAAAGGACATCGACCCCGACGCCTTCAGCAAGAACGGCGAGAATCCAGAGTGGATGTCTGACGAGATGGTCAACAAGAGGGTACACGAGATGGCAGAGATGCAGTTAGACGGTGCCGACATCTATTTCGCCACCTTCTCGACCCTGAAGGGCTACTCGTTCTTCCATCAGATGGCGCATTGGTTCTACCCCTTCTCATTGGAGAACAACCACACGCCCGAGCTGAAGATGTTTGCCGATGGAATGGTCAATAAGGTTATCCGCTTCATCCTCAAGGGAACCCCCTTCTGCAACAGCGACAAGTACTCCCTGTGCTTCACCCTCTCCAGCTTCGGCAACATGACGGAGAGCACGCTCGAAGCACAAATCGCCCGCCAAATGCCCGATGGAATCGACATGGAGGAGTTGGCAGAGAGCGAGGAACTCCAGGCGCCGAAGAAGGCAGACATCCGTCGCCAGTACGTCTTCGACCTCTATCGCTTCTACCACGTCTATCCTTATAAACTGCAGTTTTTCAACCCCTTCGACGCGTTGAAGGCTCAGCCCGTCACGCCGTTCAGCAATCCATGGCTGCTCGAACTCATGGCGGATGACAAGGATGAAATGGCGCAGTATGCCGACTTCCTCATGCGGAAGGAATTCTATCAGGCAGCACTCGACATCTTCGCCACCCTCGCCGACAACGAGTTCGACCCCGACTTGGCGAGCATGTGGCAAAAGATTGGCTTCTGTCATCAGAAACTGAACCATACCGCCGAGACCATCCATGCCTACACCGTCGCCAACAGCATCAAGCCCAACAGCAAGTGGACGCTCAGCCACCTCGCCATGCTCTGCTACACGTCGGGCAAGATGGAGGATGCCGCCAAGTACTACCAGGAGCTCCTGCAAATCAATCCGGAGAGTCTGAAATACCTGATGAATGCGGCACAATCGCTGATGCAATGCGAACGCTATGACGAGGCACTTCCCCTACTCTACAAGGCATCGTTCCTCGACGAGGAGTCGCCCATAGTGAAGCTTCAACTGGCGTGGTGCCTCATGGTCAGCAAGAAGAAGGAGGAGGCGATGAAGTTCATTCTGGAACTGCAATCGGAGGAGACCACCCAAGTGGAGGCCGCCATGCTGTTCGGCATCGTGCTGCTGATGGACGGCAAGATGCAGGAAGCTCACCAGCGACTTCGCCCCGTCATCAACGATAGCAACATCACCGACTTCAAACAGCGGCTCAACACGCTCCAACGCCACAAACTCCTCAAGCGCGGCACCCTCACCCTCTTCCTCGATGCCCTCGCCCTCCAAATCTAACCTATCCTATCATTTATAGTTTATCATCCCATGCACTCCGGCACTCTATACCTGCAACGTCTTCGCCAACTTCTCCAGATGGAATACGACTCTGAGAAGGAGGAGTTTCGGGTGCAGTCGGAGAAGATGGGTATCAAGCGGAAAATCCATCGCGGCATCTGCTGGTATCCCGTCGAGGCGGGTCGCAGCTATTACAATTCCCTGAACCAACTCGTCGTTGAAATCGTCAAAAAGAAGCACGATGAAGAGGACGAAGATGACATCGAGCACCTGTTCGAATACGGCAAGCCCGTACAGTTCTTCACCTTCAACGCCCCATACATCAGCGACAACATCAAGAACAAGTCTGACATCAAATATTTCCCCATTTCATCGATGGTTTCCTTCGTCGATGGCGATAAAATGGTGGTCACACTACCCTCTTCCCAAGCCCTCATCGACCTGCAGAATACGACGAACCTCGGTGTGCAGCTTTACTTTGACGAAACTTCGTATAAAACTATGTTTCATGCACTTGACGATGTAATAAATGCCAAGAACAACCGTCTGGCCGACCTTCGCGACATCGTGGCAGGACAACTGAAACCGGAGAAGCGCACGTTCACGCCGATGCAGTTCCCATGGCTGAACAAGACGCAGGAGCAAGCCGTGAACGAAGTGCTGTGGGCAAAGGATGTAGCAGTGGTACATGGTCCTCCTGGAACAGGCAAGACCACCACCCTTGTCGAAGCCATCTACGAGACCCTGCATCGCGAGACCCAAGTGCTCGTGTGTGCCCAGAGTAACATGGCCGTCGATTGGATCAGCGAGAAGCTCGTTGACCACGGCGTGCCCGTCCTCCGCATCGGCAATCCCTCGCGTGTGAACGACAAGATGCTCTCCTTCACCTACGAGCGAAAGTTCGAAAGCCATCCCGACTATCCCGAACTCTGGAGCATCCGTAAGACCATCCGACAAATCCGCGAAAACCGTAAGCGTGGCGACAATGTGCATCAGAAGATAGCCCGTCTGCGCGACCGTGCCGCAGAAATCGAAATGGTCATCAACGCCCAGCTCTTCGACGAAGCCCGTGTCGTTGCCTGTACCCTCGTCGGCTCCGCCAACAAACTCTTGGTGCGCCACAAGTTTTCCACCCTTTTCATAGACGAAGCCGCACAAGCTCTCGAACCCGCATGTTGGATTGCCACAAGACGTGCCTCACGCATCATCCTCGCTGGAGACCACCAGCAACTTCCACCCACCATCAAGTGTTACGAAGCCATGAAACAAGGACTCGGCAAGACCCTCATGGAACGCATCGTCGAGAATCAGCCCGAGGCCGTCACTTTGCTCCAAGTGCAGTACCGCATGAACGATGCTATCATGAAGTTCTCCTCCGACTGGTTCTATCACGGGCAAGTCGAATCCGACGAGAGCGTCAAACACCGCTCCGTCCTCGACTGGGAGTATCCCATCCAATGGATTGATGGTCAGGAAATGCTCCAACAGGTGAACGAGGAACTGAAGGAGGAAGAACGGCTCGACATCGATTTCACCGAACAATTCATCGGCGAAAACCACGGACGCATCAACAAGGCAGAAGCCGAGCTTGTGCTCACTACCCTCCGCAACTACATCGATAAAATCGGTCAGAAACGCTTTCTGGACGAACGCCTTGATGTCGGCATCATCTCTCCCTACAAAGTCCAGACCCAACACCTTCGCCAGCAGATTCGACGTCGCGAAGAATTCAAGCCCTACCGTCAGGTCATCAGCGTCAACACCGTCGATGGCTTCCAGGGACAGGAGCGTGACATCATCCTCATCAGCCTTGTCCGCAGCAACGAAAATGGCCAGATCGGTTTCCTCTCCGACCTGCGCCGCATGAACGTCGCCATGACCCGTGCTCGCATGAAGCTCATTATCTTTGGCGACAAAACCACCCTCCAGCACCACGCATTCTACCGCCAGCTTATCCGCTACGTCGAGCAGGTGACGAAAGGGTGAAAAAGTTCGGTTTTAAATTGTATTGGGCTTATTTATTTCTTTGCCTTGATGATGCGATACGTCACATAACCAAGGATGCACAACACCAGCACGACCAAGGTGATGCTCAATATTTTCACCCATAGCCAAGCCTGCATCGCACACTGTTTAGCCGCTGCTGTATGTTGGTCTTTCTGAGCCGCAATGACTGCGATCTCTTTCATCTTGTGGTCTGTCTCATAAGCAGCGACAGAGTCTGCCAAAACAGCCATTTTCTCAGCCACTTCCAGCGCCTTGTCCGTCTTGCCTGATTGCAGATATGCATGGAACTGTGGCGCTACATACGTCTTGACGTAATGGAGTGAATTGGGGACATTCCAAGCTTTTGCCACCGAATCCACTCGAGGCATCAAGTCTGCCAACATGTCCCATCTTTCAGCCTCTTTGAGGAAATGCGCCTGTTCCAACAAACCATAAGTTGTGTCGAAATAACCCACCTCCTCAGACTGCTTGTATGAAAGTTCTGCCGATGGACCTATGCCCATCTTCAGCATCACCAATGCCTTGTGGATAGCCACACCTCCCACATAGTTTGTTTTGTCTGTTTCTTTCGCTTCCGGATGTTCCGTCAACTGTTCTGCCGCCTTTTCTGCCAATGAGACCCATTCCAATGCCTTGTCATACTGATCGGTACTGGTATAGGCATCCAAAATATTGTACGACACGCGGGCATAAGTGAGCAAGTTCTCATAACTGCTGTCCGTACTGATCGTCTGTGAGAGTGTCATGTAAGCCATGCTGAAGTTCTTCTCAGCTTCTTCCTTCAAACCCAACTGCACCTGAAAATAGCCCATCGCATGAAGGAGAACCGCTGTCCAGCGCTTGCCAGAAGGCGTCAAATCTTTCAGCGACACCTCATAAGCTTTCGTCGCAACTGTCAAAGCGTCTGCATATTCTCCTCTGTTTGCAAGAAATGCGGAATAATAATCGCTTGCTTTATAGTAGATGTCCTTGTCCACATTCAACAGTTCATCACCCTCTAACGACTTCTGAAAATATAATTCCGATGTGGCTTTCTGCGCCATCCCATTATAAATGGTGGCACGAAAATAACTCACCAAAGCAGGACTTACCTCTTCCATGTTTTCTATACTGTCCACAAAGGCAAGCGCTTCCGTTGAACCGACAGACAAACGAGCACGCACAAGAGAGTCAAGTTCTTTGACTCTCTCCGTCTTTACTGCTTCAGTCTTGTCGGATTGCTTTCCACACGACATCAACACTCCTGTACTTATTAAAACACCTAATGTCGCTACAATTATAGGCTTCTTATAATTCATCTTTACGTTAATTAGTTCGCATAAAAGTTTCGACAAAGGTAGATAAAATAATTGATATACTACGAATGTTGATGCCGTTTTTATAGATTTTTTACATTAACCGTCAATCTTTCACCACCATTTTACCCTCTGGCGTCATACCCTCCGCACTGATATACATCTCCTCGCAGGTGGAATTGTTGAAGAACTCAATCTTAGCTCTACCCTCTTCGTCTGCCTTCACATCTGGCTCCCAATAGATGGTGCGACGGAAGTCTGCCATCGGAGGAATGACACTATAGTCTTCCATTTGGAAGGTGGACAGATAATCAAAGCCCTGGAAGTAGGTACGACGAATGCCTTTGTTGCTTGCTGTCGTATACCGATGGTGCAGATAAAGGTATATCTTCACATGATTGCTCCTGTCGTCTCCAATCTCTCCAGGGGTTTCTCCAAAGGCGGATCTGGCTGCTTCACGTGAATCATGATCTGGGTCGTAGGCAGCAATGTACACACTCTTGATTTCATCTAACCAAACGGGGAAGAACACATCGCCAGCTGCACTATTCTCAGAGGTGATGGCACCTGCATTCATGGTTTCACCATTATCCACAATCCATTCTATCGGCTGATGACCGTATGCCATGTGCCCATACCACTCTGCCCATGTGGCCACCGTATCACCCGTCACTCTCGGAAGGTCAACGCATTCAGGGTTGTTGAACAACGCATTTTTCTTGGCCAAGAACTCAAAGATGGTGGGTTCTTCTTCACCTCTATCACGGATATTGTCCAGTTCGCGGTCGATATCATAATAAATGGATGCCCATCGACGAGCAAAGTTCTCGTTCTTGTATTTGAAATCATCATTGGTGAAATAACGACGTTTCGCCTTCACCGTCACGTTTTGCAGCAGGATATTCTTCTGGGTGATGGGGATGAATTCCTCTCCTTCAGGCACAGGTTCATTTTCTTTATGTACAAACATATTGGGCCCTGTCGGAATCTTCAGACTTGCTTCCAATGGACTGATGTAGCGTGGCGTGGGTGAAATCTGTCGGTCAACACCCACACGGAACGTCTTCTTCTTATCCTTGATGGTCGTATAGAAAAACATCTTCCATTCGCCATCCAAGAAGGGGAGTCCAAACACATAATTACCATCCTTGTCTGTCTTGGTGGTGCCTGTGAGGCTCTGTCCCTGCTGATTATACAGAATCAACTGCATATCGACGCCATTCACAGGATTGTGCTTGCGATACTCGTTCAGTTTGCCAAACACATAAAATTTGTCTTCCACGGGCTGCATCTTCTCCCTTGGTGAGAGACCTGCCATCTCTTCCCAATTGTAGCGACGCCATCCCTGCGTCAGCATCAGCATGTCTGCAGCCTTGCGATGTGTCTGGTCATCCGATTGAAAGTAATAATCAATATGGTCAATATATCCTCTCACCTCTGAACTTAGCAACATCCACGTCTTCAGATTACCTCGTTTCTCGCTCGTCATCGTAGCAGCGTCCATCGCTGAGAAAGAGAACATTGCGTTAGGCTGAGTCTTCACATTCAGAGTCACCTTTCCACAAGGTTTCAGCCACTCAGATTCAGCCACAAACGAAATGCTGTCTGTGGCCGAGGGCTTCGGATAGATGAAAAACAGACGATCCGCCAGCACCTGACCATTGCTGTTGAACACGGTCATCTGGTTCACGCCCTCCTTCATCTGCTGACGGTTCAGTTCCAATTCAATTAGAGGTGATGCCGCAAGCGTGTCACAATAATAAATATTACCATTGTTCATCAGCGCATAACCAATCAGTTCGCCACACACGCCACCAGTACATTGCAGCGTCGCCAATACATCTTCGCTAATCACATCCAAGGTCAGCGCACATCCTTCGCGTCGTGCAGCAGGTAATGCGAACTCCTGTTCTTTATTCTTCAAATTCCTCATTTTTAGGGTAAGACCTGTCACTTCAGGAATGACGGTAAAATCGCCACGTCCCAGCGTGTCTGTCTCCACCGATGCCAACACGTCTCCCTTTTTGTTTACCACGAAACCTTCTCCATGATAAGGCCTTCCGTCATCTGTCACCGCCAGCATCGCCACATGGCACTTCTTCCCCTGCACCATATCGCCCCCTTCAGGATAGAACTGCACGCTGACAGTTTTGACCATATTATCTGAATACAATCCCTCTTTGATGGCCTTCATATACAAAGAATCCTGTTGGTCACGGTTATTAGGGTTACGCTCTTGGTACAAGCGTGTGTCGATGGTTAAATCCGAATAGTCGCCCTCTTGAGCTGGCGTTTTGAACACGGGAAAGACGCGTGAGAACACAGCATTCACTCCCCAGTTCGTCATGTAGCGCGTATAAGCACGTACCTCATAAAAGCCTGTTCCGAAGAGAGAATCCACTTTCATGTCACCATGTGCCTGTCCCTGCTCGTTGATATAGTATTTTTGTGTCTTGATAATATCACCGCTGGGATTCAGCAACTCCACATACAGCACCTTGCTCATATCCGTCGGACGTCCATTGTCTGCTCGCGTCACGTATGCTTTAAACCAGATTGTTTCACCTTCAAAATAGCCTGTATTGTCAAAGTGCATATATACTTTCTCCTGCGGGACAGCCCTATTGAAGCCCATCACGTGCTGCACGTAAGATATGATGCCCTTTGTCTGGGCATTCGTCGCCGGCACCTCATTCACATCTTGCGCCATCGCAAGCACAGGCATTATGCACAATAAACAAACAGACACCCAAAATCCCCAATGGAACTGGCTGTCTCTGAACCTTAAAAAATTAACTTGTTGAGACATAAAAACGTTTGTGTATCTTTTTCCCTTTTATTAAAATGATGACAAAGGTAAGGAAAAGTTTAAATAATTCGAAATTATTCATCCGCATTTGTCAATTATCGGTGAAAAAGTATTACCTTTGCACCCATTATCACACATATATATTATAATATAACAAAAATGAAGCAAAAGACGAAACTGTCGCTTGACGACTTGGATAAAAGCAATGTTTGGACTGTGTCTCCCGTTGAACTGAGTCAGATGATTATCAACGCGAGGAAGAAGAAGGACGACTATGCAGAGAACGAGAAGCATTACATGAACGTCATCAAAACGGTGTTTGACATCCAATATCTGAAAAGGGATGATATCAACAAGATGAACCAACTGGAGGACATGGGTTATGAAGTCTTCTCTACAACCGATGTTGACGGCTACAATGCTGTAGCCATCCGCAAGCACCCTATCAAGAAAGTGACTGACCTCACCCTCGAGAACATACAGCACCTTGAGGCTTGGGAAGTGCTCGACCTCATTGCTCATAATATGGGTACAGGCTGGAAGGGGCTTCCCCTTGCCATTCAGGACATCATCGAATCTGCATTCTTTGTGGATTGCACCGTCATGCCCGAATTGACCATGCGTAAACCTGGCGGTATCATCGACCGTCGCAAAGACGATGATTACGAAGTGCTGGAACTTGAACGTGGTGGATGGATTGAGGGTATCTTCATGAAACCCAAGCCCAAAGTGGAAAAAATCCACATTGACTACAGCATTGAGGATGAGGAGGATGGCCGCCGCCGTCGTCGCAGACAAAAAGAAGAACTTGAAGACGACGATTTCGATGAGAACGACGATGATTTGTTGGACGACATCGAAGAAGAGGAGGAAGAAGAGGAAGACATGAACGATGAGGAACTCAAGAAGCTTGACGGTGACATGGAAGAAGAGGAGGAAGAAGAAGAGATTGACGAGAG
>JAFXVS010000077.1 GCA_017534815.1 Bacteroidaceae bacterium
CGGAGCCGCCAACGCTGCCTACACCTTCCGCGCCTTCGGACACGTCAAGGCCGCCGACCAGTTTGTTGATTTCCTCAAGGACTACACCGTCGAAAAACCCGGACAGGGACGATTCTACGCCACCGATGCCGCCTACTATTCATGGATGGACTACCGCATCCCCACCCAGGTGGCAGCCATGAAGGCCATCCACCAGCGCGACAAGAAAGACCCCATCCTCAACGACATGCAGCTCTGGCTCATCTCCCAGAAGCAGGTGCAGAAGTGGGACAACCCGATGAACACCATCGACGTCGCCGACTTCCTCCTCAAAGTCTCGCCTATGGAGACCTTCCACGAGAACAAGAAGCCCGTCCTCATCGTTGACGGCACCCAGCTCACCGACATGGACTACGGCACCATCAACACCGAGCGCGACGAGCTCGAAGGACGCGAGGCCAACCTCATCCTCGAAGGCAATGTCCTTGCCGACACACCTGAGGAACTCCTCCGCGACGGCGTCCAGCAGCTTCAGGTCAAGAAGGAAACCCCTAGCATATCATGGGGCGCCGCCTACGCTACCTTCCTCGAAGACGTGGGCAACCTCAAGCTCTACGCCACCAATGAGCTCAAGATCCAGCGCAAGCTTTATGTGCAGAAAGCTGGCTCCACCACATGGGACGATTTCGACCCCGCCACACCGCTCAAGGTAGGCGACAAAGTCAGAATCCGCCACATCATCACAGCAGACCGCGACATGGACTTTGTCCGCGTCTCCGCCCAGCACCCCGCTTGCCTCGAACCTCTTCGCCACCTCTCAGGCTACCAGAACCTCGGTGGTCGTGGCGGCTACCTCTCCATCCACGATGCTCGCTTCGATCTCTTCTTCGACTGGTTCACCCGCGGCACCTCCACCGTCGATATGGACTACTCCATCGTCCGCGAAGGTTCCTACCAAGTCGGCGTCTCCACCGTCGAGTGCGTCTATGCCAAGCAGTTTGGCGGCCACACCGAAGGCCTCAAAGTGAACGTCAAGAGATAACCCTGCCTTATCGGGAAATAAGCGTGCGTTATTGAAAAATAAGCGTGCGTTATTGGGAAATAACCCTGCGTTATGGAGTGGTAAACCCTGAGAAAAATTGAATGAAAGTGACACGAGAGACAATGACAAAGTGACAAGAAGGCCTTATTGTCACTTTGTCATTTGTCACTTGTCATTTTTCGGGGTGTTATGTCTAGCACAGGCTCATTTTCATCTTACTCATTTATGATAGGTGCTTTCGTTCGGCAATAAAAACAAAAAAAACGTTTTTTATTTTGTATTGTCCTCACTTATCCGTACCTTTGCACAAGATTTACATAACAACGACTTAAAGTTCAAGAAAAACATGAGCGAAGTAAGACCTTTCAAGGTGTTCTCGGGTACTAAAACACGTTATTTGGCAGAGCGCATCTGCCAGAGTTTGGGTTGTCCACTCGGCAATATGGTGATTTCACATTTTGCCGACGGTGAGTTTGCGGTGTCGTTCGAGGAGTCCATCCGCGGCAATGATGTGTTCCTCGTACAATCCACATTCCCCAACAGCGACAATCTGATGGAACTGCTGCTGATGATTGATGCGGCCAAGCGAGCCAGCGCCCGCAGCATCGTGGCTGTCATTCCCTATTTCGGTTGGGCGCGGCAAGACCGCAAGGACAAGCCCAGGGTGAGCATCGGCGCCAAGCTGGTGGCTGACCTGCTGAGCGTGGCGGGCATCGACCGCCTCATCACGATGGACTTGCATGCCGACCAGATTCAGGGTTTCTTCAACGTACCGGTGGATCACCTGTATGGTTCGCTCGTGGAGGTGCCATACGTGGCTAACCTGAACCTGCCCGACCTCGTGATTGCCACTCCTGACGTGGGCGGCGCCAAGCGTGCACGTCTCTTCGCCAAGAAACTGAATGCGCCGCTGGTGCTCTGCAACAAGGTGCGTCTGCAGGCAAACGTGGTGGACAGCATCCAGATCATCGGCGACGTGAAGGGCAAGGACGTGGTGCTGGTTGACGATATGGTGGACACTGGCGGCACTATCACCCGTGCAGCTGACGAGATGATCAAGGCTGGTGCCAAGAGCGTGCGTGCTGTGGCCAGCCACTGTGTGATGAGTGACCCAGCCAGCGACCGCGTGCAGCAATCGGCACTGGAGGAGATTGTCTTCACGGATTCCATCCCCTACGCTCAGAAGTGCCCGAAGGTGGTGCAACTTTCCATCGCTGACATGTTCGCCCGTGCCATCCGTGCGGTGGCTGAGCAGAAGAGCGTGAGCGAGGAGTTCAACTTCTAAGATGCGGTTTGCGATTCTGGCAGCAGGAGAAGGTTCGCGGCTGGCGCAAGAGGGCATCGCGTTGCCCAAACCGATGGTCAAGGTGAACAGCGAGGCGATGATTGACCGCCTCATCCGCATCTTCAACGAATGCGGGGCGGAAAGCATCCACATCATCACCAACAATCTCACTCCCCTCACCCAGCAACATCTCCGCCACCTCCAGGAGACCGACCCGAAGATTCAGCTCATCGTGAAGACGACACCATCGTCGATGCACAGTTTCTACGAGCTCCGTCAGGTGATGGGCGACGGGAAGTTTTGCCTCACGACGGTGGACACGATATTCAGGGAGGAGGAGTTCAGACAGTACATCGGCACATGGGAGCACTCGACGGAGGATGGTCTGATGGCGGTGACTGACTACATCGATGATGAGAAGCCGCTCTATATCGCGACGGATGAGGAACTGAACATCACGGGATTTCTCGACCACGACCCACAACGCTACATCTCTGGTGGCATCTACGCGCTGGACGAGAAGAGTTTCGCGGTCATTGACAAATGCATCGAGGAGGGACAATCAAGGATGCGCAACTTCCAACGCCAATTGGTCAAGGAGGGTCTCCATCTGAAGGCCTACCCTTTCAGCAAAATCCTGGACGTGGATCACGCCAGCGATGTGGAGAAGGCCGAAGCATTCCTCAAGCTCTAAACTTAATACTCAAAACAAAATAACTAACTAAAACAACTAACATTATGCACAAGAAATTACTGACAACCATGCTTGGTGCTATGCTGGCGATGCCTATTTTCGCCGACAACAATCAAACACAAGCACCTGAGAACTCAGACAAGATGGTCGCTTACCTGTTCACCTACTTCAACAGCAATGCTCCTCAGGATGAACAGATCTGCTACGCCATCAGCGATGACGGCTACAACTACACGCCGCTGAACAACGGCAACCCCGTCATCTCATCCGACACCATCGCCTTCACCCAGTGTGTGCGCGACCCTCACATCCTGCGTTGCGAGGACGGCAAGACCTTCTACATGGTGGTGACCGACATGCGCTCCAGCTTGGGATGGTCGAGCAACCGCGGCATGGTGCTGCTGAAATCGACTGACCTGATTCATTGGCAGCACTCCGTCATCAACTTCCCCACCCGCTACACGAAGACGTGGAAGAATGTCATCCGCGTGTGGGCACCTGAAACCATCTACGACCGCAAAGCTGGCAAGTACATGGTGTTTTATTCGCTGCGCACCAGCGATGACGATTCCTACGACAAGATTTACTATCAGTATGCCAACAAGGACTTCACCGACTTGGAAGGTGAACCCAAATGGCTCTTCGATGCAGGTAATGCCACCATCGACGGCGACATCGTCTATAATGAAGCTGACCAGCTCTACCACCTCTTCTACAAGCAGGAATCAGGACGCGGCATCTATCAGGCAGTGGCCAAGAACCTGACAGACAGATGGGAGAAGATTGACGGCCACGTGGAGCAGACAAAGGAGCAGGTCGAAGGTGTAGGCGTGTGCAAGAGCCTCGACGGACAGTCCTGGATCATCATGTACGACTGCTACACGAACGGACACTACCAGTTCTGCAAGTCAACCGACCTCAAGACTTTCGAGTTTGTCCAGAACACAGAAACCAAAGGGAAGTTCACGCCTCGTCACGGCACCATCATTCCCATCACACAGGCTGAAAAGGACCGCCTTCTGAAGGAATTCGGAAATTTTAATCAGCCCATCCTGACTGGTTTCCATGCCGACCCTGAGATCATGTACTCCAACAAGACACAGAAGTACTACATCTACAGCACGACAGACGGAACGCCAGGATGGGGCGGCCACGACTTTAGCGTGTTCTCTTCCTCAGACCTCGTCAACTGGACGGATGAAGGCAAGATGCTCGACGTGAAAGGCGACCAAGTGAAATGGGCAACAGGCAATGCATGGGCTCCCTGCATCATCGAACGGAAGCAGAAGGACGGCTCCTACAAGTACTATTTCTATTTCTCAGCACACAACCCCAAGAGCAACCGCAAGGAAATCGGAGTGGCTGTGAGCGATTCACCCACGGGACCATTCGTCGCCACAGACGCTCCCATCGTGACGGACGCTGAACGTCCAAAGGAAGCACGAGGCGGACAGGCCATCGACGTGGATGTGTTCCAAGACCCCAAATCGGGCAAGTTCTACCTCTACTGGGGCAATGGCTTCATGGCTGGTGCAGAACTGAACGACGACATGCTCTCCATCAAGAAGGAGACCATCAAGCACATGACGCCACAGGGTGGCAATCTCCAGACCTGGGCGTATCGTGAGGCTCCCTACGTGTTCTACCGCAAGGGCACCTACTATTTCCTCTGGTCGGTGGACGACACGGGCTCTCCCAACTATCACGTGTGCTACGGCACCAGCAAGACTCCATTAGGCGACATCCAGATAGACGAGCAGAACTACCGTGTGATTGAGCAAGTGCCTGCTGAGAAGATTTACGGCACCGCCCACAACTCCGTCTTGCAAATTCCAGGCAAGGATGAGTGGTACATCTGCTACCATCGCATCAACAAGAACTATCTGAAGCAACAGCCGGGCATCCATCGCGAGGTGTGCATCGACAAGATGACCTTCGACAAGAAAGGACGCATCGTGCCTGTCAAACCTACGCTGAACTTTAGCAGATAATACATTATTATATTACAGTTCATGTATCTTCCCTCTGAATGGCATCAGCAAGCATTTGTGCAGATGACGTGGCCTCACAAGGACACCGACTGGGCACCCGTGCTGGCTGATGCCATTGATTGTTTCTGTGCCATTGCCCGTGAAGTGGTGAAACGCGAGCCACTGGTGATTGTGGCACAATATCTTGACGAGGCTCAAACAGCTCTCCAGAGGCGAGGCATCGACTGTCAACAGGTCACATTCATCCCTTGTCCCACGAACGACACTTGGGCACGTGACCACGCTTTCATCACCTGCATCGACGAGCAAAACAAGAAGGTCATCCTGAACGATTTCCAGTTCAACGGATGGGGATTGAAGTTCGCAGCCAACCATGACAATCAGATCAACAGGGTCGCCTTTCCCGCGATTTCATCCCTCTATCGGCAGCATCAAATTCAAGCCGAATATGCCAATCAGCAGGACTTCGTGTTCGAGGGAGGAAGCATCGAAAGTGACGGGGAAGGTACGTTGATGGTCACTTCAAGTTGTCTCTTAGCTGAGAATAGAAACAATACACAGAATCAGCAAGATATAGAAAATCGGTTAAAGCAATACTTTCACGCAGAAAGAGTCATCTGGATTAGCCATTCGTGGCTGGCTGGCGATGATACGGATGGGCATATCGACACCGTTGCGCGCTTCTGTTCCCCCACCTCCATCGCTTATGTGAAATGCGACAATCCTGCAGACGAGCACTACGAGGAATTGCTTGCGATGGAACACGAACTGCAGACGCTCCGCACATCCGATGGTGAACCCTACACGCTCTTTCCCCTTCCCCTACCCGACCCCTGCTATGATGACGAGGGCAACCGTCTGCCAGCCACCCACGCCAACTTCCTCATCGTCAATGGCGCCGTGCTGGTTCCCACTTACGCCCAGCCAGACAAGGACGCAGAAGCCTTGTCGCAACTGAAGAAAGCATTCCCTGACCGCGACGTCGTCGGCATCGACTGTCGCGTGCTCATTTGGCAGCATGGTTCCCTGCATTGCTCCACCATGCAATACCCAAGTTTCTGAATTTCACCACGCAACATACAATCACCCGGAATAATTAACAAATTTTCCTTTTTGACTGTCCGTTTTCGGAATACAAGAACCCGTGAACGTACTATTTTTCTTTGAAAAGGCAAATTTTGCAAAGTAGAGTTTGCAATTTACGGAAAAACTTCGTAATTTTGCACAAAATTTGTCGCAGTGGCTCTTTTTTGTTGACAAAAACAGCAGGTGAGCATCCCTTTTTTGCGACGAAGTCAATGACATTCTAAAAACAAATCAATCATGGAATCTTTTTTCCGTACACATGCTTATTTGGTAGAGCATCTAAAGGCTCCCGTACGTCGTGACCTGATGGACGAGATCAATTGGAAAGACCGCATGATCGGTATTAAAGGTGCTCGCGGTGTGGGTAAGACCACTTTCTTGCTCCAGTATGTCAAAGAGCATTACTCTCCGTATGACCATTCATGTCTGTACGTTACCGCTAACAACTTTTACATCCAGAACACTGGCATCACAGAATTTGCTGGCGAGTTCTATCATTCCGGGGGCAAGGTGTTGCTCATCGACCAAGTGTACAAGCAGCCAGAATGGAGCACGCAACTGCGTGAGTGCTATGACCGCTACCCTGGTCTGAAGATTATCTTTGCAGGCTCTCCTGTCATGCGGTTGAAAGAAGAGAATCCTGATTTGAATGGCATTGCCAAATCATACAATTTGCGCGGTTTCTCCTTCCGCGAGTACCTGAACCTCACCTGCGGCATGCAGTTCCGTTCTTACTCGCTGGACGAAATCATCAACCACCACCGACAGATTGCGACGGAAATCTACGACAAGCTCAATCCGAGAGAGCATTTCATGGCTTATCTCCATCATGGATACTATCCGTTCTTCCTCGACAAGGCCAGCTACAGCGAGACCCTGCTGAAGTACATGAACATGATGATTGAGGTCGATATCCTGCTCGTCAAGCAGATTGAGCTCAAGTATCTCGCAAAGATCAAGCAACTATTCTTTATGCTCACCACGAGCGGCAGCAGCGTTCCAAACGTCAGCCAGCTGGCTCAGGAGCTCGGCATGAGCCGTGCCACGGTGATGCACTACATCAAATATCTGGAAGAGGCTCGTCTGGTCAACATGATTTACAGCAAGGGCGATGTGTTCCCCAAGAAGCCTGCCCGCGTGCTGCTGAACAATCCCAACCTGATGTTCAGTTTCTATCCCCGACATTTCGACGAGCATGATGTGCTGGAAACTTTCTTCTGCAATGCGCTATGGAAAGACCACAAGGTGAACAAGCACGGCAATCTCTGCTCCTTCCTCATTGACGAGCAGGTGGAGTTCAAGATTGCGGAGCACAGCACGAAACTGAAGAGCAAGGCCAAAGCGCTCTACGCCGTCAACCAATGCGACATAGGCGAAGGCAATCAGATTCCACTCTGGCTGTTTGGATTCCTCTACTAACAGTGTGGCTGTTCGGCTTCCTCTACTAAACGTCTCGTAACATATTCAGAAAAGACATGAAGAGTGCCGTATCACCTACGGCACTTTCAATGAATTATATTATACATTATATATTTTCTATTAAATCATGGGTAAAGAAAAGAAATTTATCACTTGTGATGGTAACACCGCTGCGGCTCATGTAGCTTACATGTTCTCCGAGGTGGCTGCCATCTACCCCATCACTCCATCGTCTCCAATGGCTGAGCACGTGGATGAGTGGGCTGTAGCAGGTCGCAAGAATCTCTTCGGCGACACAGTTCTCGTACAGGAAATGCAGTCAGAGGCTGGTGCAGCTGGTGCTGTTCACGGTTCTCTCCAGGCAGGTGCGCTCACTACCACCTTCACTGCTTCTCAGGGTCTTCTCCTGATGATTCCTAACATGTACAAGATTGCCGGCGAGTTGCTTCCATCTGTATTCCACGTGTCTGCACGTACCGTTGCCAGCCACTCACTCTGTATCTTCGGTGACCACGGCGACGTGATGGCTTGCCGTCAGACTGGTTTCGCTATGCTTTGCGAAGGTTCTGTACAGGAAGTGATGGACCTCTCTGCTGTTGCTCACTTGGCAGCATTGGAGACTCGCGTTCCATTCATCAACTTCTTCGACGGTTTCCGCACTTCTCACGAGTACCACAAGATCGAGGAGATGGACATGGAAGACATCCGTCCACTCGTTCCAATGGACAAGGTGGCAGAGTTCCGTTCTCGCGCCCTCTCTCCAGAGCATCCTGAGGCTAAGGGTATGGCTGAGAACCCAGAGACTTTCTTCGCACACCGTGAATCTTGCAACCCATTCTACGAGGAAGTTCCTGCTGTTGTTGAGAAGTACATGGCTGAAATCTCCAAGATCACTGGTCGTGAGTACAAGCCATTCACATATTATGGTGCTGCTGACGCTACCGACGTCATCATCCTGATGGGCTCTGCCACTGAGGCTGCTCGTGAGGCTATCGACTACGCTAACGCCAACGGCAAGAAGTACGGTATGGTGTCTGTTCACCTCTATCGTCCATTCTCTGTAGAGCGTCTGCTCGCTGCTGTTCCAAAGAGCGTGAAGCGCATCGCTGTGCTCGACCGCACAAAGGAGCCAGGTGCTAATGGCGAACCACTCTACCTCGACGTGAAGGATGCTTTCTACGGTCAGGAGAATGCGCCTCTCATCGTAGGTGGTCGTTACGGTCTCGGTTCTGCCGACGTGACTCCAACCATGATTCTCACCGTTTACAAGAACCTCGAACTCCCAGAGCCAAAGAACCACTTCACCGTGGGCGTTGTGGATGACGTCACTTTCCGTTCACTGCCTATCGAAGAGGAGATGGCACTCGGTGGCGAGGGCATCTTCGAGGCCAAGTTCTTCGGTCTTGGTGCCGACGGTACTGTAGGTGCCAACAAGAACTCCGTGAAGATCATCGGCGACAACACCAACAAGTACTGCCAGGCTTACTTCTCTTACGACTCCAAGAAGTCAGGTGGTTTCACTTGCTCACACCTCCGTTTCGGCGACACGCCAATCCGTTCCACATATCAGATCAAGACTCCTAACTTCGTGGCATGCCATGTGCAGGCTTATCTCCGCATGTACGACGTGCTCCGCGGTCTGCGTCAGAACGGTCAGTTCCTCCTCAACACCATCTTCGAGGGTGAGGAACTCGTGAACTTCCTGCCAAACAACGTGAAGAAGTACTTCGCTGAGAAGAACATCACCGTTTACTATATCAACGCTACCAAGATTGCTCAGGAGATTGGTCTCGGCAACCGCACGAACACCATCCTCCAGTCTGCATTCTTCCGCATCACTGAGGTAATCCCTGTTGAACTCGCTGTTGAGCAGATGAAGAAGGCCATTGTGAAGTCTTACGGCAAGAAGGGTGAAGACGTGGTGAACATGAACTTCGCTGCTGTTGACCGCGGTGGTGAGTATCAGAAGCTCGACGTTGACCCAGCATGGAAGAACCTTCCAGCTGATCCAGTGGAGGCTAACGACGATCCAGAGTTCATCAACAAGCTCGTTCGTCCTATCAACGCACAGAACGGCGACCTCCTCCCAGTTTCTGCTTACAAGGGCTACGAGGACGGTATGTGGGAGCAGGGCACAGCTGCTTATGAGAAGCGCGGTGTGTCTGCCTTCGTTCCAACTTGGGACTCTGAGAACTGTATCCAATGTAACAAGTGTGCATTCGTTTGTCCTCACGCTGC
>JAFXVS010000078.1 GCA_017534815.1 Bacteroidaceae bacterium
CTGGTCATTCTTGCTTGCGTGTTTTTCAAGAGCGACAAACTGACCTATCGGAAGATACTGGGTTGCGTGATAGGTTTCTTGGGTATTCTTGCGCTGAATCTCGGGAGTGAGGATAGCGGAGCCTTCACCTTGCTGGGTGATGGTCTGATCATTCTGAATGCCCTTTGTGGCGCTTTTGCTGGCCTGATGACACGAGGGGTCAGTCAGCGCGTCGATGTGTTTGTAGGCACGGGCTACAGTCTTGGTGTAGGTGGTGCCTTGCTCATCATCCCAGGACTTCTGTTAGGAGGTGTCTACCACATGTGTCGCTTTGGGGAGTTGTCATTCTCGCATTGCTGATTTGCATTTCCACTATCGGTTTCACGCTCTACAACAAGTTGCTTTCCTGCAACCCTATGGGCAAGGTGGCCATTTGGAACTCTCTCATCCCAGTCGTGGGGGCAGTCACCTCCTGTCTCTGCCTTGGCGAAGTGTTCCACATCAAATATGTGCTCGCCACGGTTTTAGCAGCCTCAGGCATCTACATCATCAATAAGGGGAAAAAGTGACCTCGTCTCATTCGTTAAACAAAAAATAGATTAAAATGGAACAGAAGAGAACTACACCAGAGTTTATTACAGCGTTGCAGCCGAACGAAATCTTCGTCTTCGGCAGCAATCTGGAAGGTATGCACGGCGGAGGGGCGGCCTATATCGCCTACCGCAAGTTTGGAGCCATCATGGGGCAGGGCGTGGGCTTGCAAGGCCAGAGCTATGGCATCCCCACCATGCAGGGCGGCGTGGAAACCCTCCGTCCGTATGTAGATGAATTTATCGCGTTCGCCAAAGAGCATCAAAATCTGACCTTCCTCGTCACCCGCATCGGCTGCGGCATTGCAGGATTCACCGATGGTGAAATTGCTCCGCTGTTCGAGAAGGCTCACGACGTGGAGAATATCGTGCTGCCACCAGGTTGGTAAAATAAAGAAATACCCACTTCTGATTAACCCGCTTTTGCAGGCCGTAACAGGTGCGCAATGCTTAAAACACTCGTTTTTAGGTATTGCGCTCCTTGTTTATTTGCCGTACCTTTGCACCGTCAAATCAGAAGAAAACAATATGGGACTACTGAAGAAACTTTTCACCAACTGCGCCCACCCCAAAGGACGGATGGGACGCGCTATGCTACAATTCATGAACTGTTGCCATGCACCATTGACCAATTGGGGGCTTGGACTGGTCAATATTCAAGACGGATGGACGATGCTCGACATTGGTTGTGGCGGTGGAGCCACGCTGCAACGGCTGTTGAAACGAAGTAAAAACGGTGTGGTCTATGGCATCGACATCTCTGAGGAGAGTGTGGCGAAGGCCAAGAAAGTGAATGCCGACGTGATCGACAAAAAGGTATTTGTGACTCAGGGCTCAGCGGAGAAACTGCCCTACGAGGATGGAAAGTTCGACCTTGTGACGGCAGTCGAGACGGTGTATTTTTGGCCTAATCTGTCTGGCTGTCTGCAGGAGGTGCGTCGTGTATTGAAGCCTGGTGGCAAGTTCGCCATCTTGGTAGAGGTGGTGGATAGCGACTCGAAGTGGACGAATGTAGTGGAGGGCATGACTGCCTATTCGCCAGAACAGTTGCAGCAGCTGCTTGACGAGGCAGGATTCATCCATACGGAAATGTATCGCAAGAAGCCGTCGTATGCCACGATTCTTGGTATGCGCCCCTGAGGCGTCGTTTGTCTTTTACTCATTTTAAGGTATTGTGGGGATTGTGAAATCGTCGTACCTTTGTACCCGATTTTGAGAAAAGGCAAAATAGAAAGAATTCATCAACAATAATAATTTTTAAGGTAGAAAAATGAAGAAGATTTTATTTTCGATGGCAGCAGCATTGATGCTGATGTCTGTGTTCACTTCTTGTTCTAACGACGACAAGGATGGAGGTATTCAGTTCAACGAACAAACGTATAACGCATGGAGCAAGGTCGTATTCGGCTATGGCAGCATGTTCGACGCTGGTGAGACGCTCAAGGTGAGTCAGAGTCAGATCACGTTCCATTCCGATCAGTGGGGTGAAGGCACTTTCACGGTGAGCGAGTTCAAGCAGAACGAGGACGGCAGTTTCGCTGTGGCTGGTACGGGAACACTCACCATTGCTGGACATGGAGGCACCAAAGATTATGAGGCCAACGTGAACGGCACAATCGGCAAGACCGCCCAGACTTTCACCATCACACTTCCTGCCGTGATGGGTGGCACGGTGCTCAACGTGACGGTTGGCGAGATTCCTGAGGCTGCCGCCGTTGATGGCACCTACACGGGTGGTACTTACGCGAACAGCAACTATTTCCAGCACTACCAGCCCACAAAGGACGAGAAGGTGACCATCAAGGCCAATGATGATCTCGATGCTGTTGCCCTCAGCTACACCTCTGCCACATGGGGAGAATTCACCTTTGAGAATATGACTGTCAGCAAGAACGAAGATGGCTCCTATACGCTCACGGGTGAAGGCAAGACCTTGATGCCCAGCATGAGGGGTGGCACTTCTGAGTATGCCGCCACTTTTGAGGGTACTGTGACAGGCAAGACACTTGTTGCCACCTTTGCCGTACCGGGTGTGATGGGCGGCACCACCATCTATTTCAATGCAGCAGACTTCGACGAGGTGTTTGAGGAAGAAAGTTCGAAGTGATGAACCGACGTAAATATTTCATCTTGCTGGGAATGGTCTCGTTCATGGGGCTGTTCTCAGCATGTGATGTTCTGGAGGAGGTGTATGATGACCCAACCGTGGAGAAGAAGGAGGGGCAGTACTACATCGATGCCACCGACTATGCCCAGTGGGTCTATATCAATCTCCACACACCAATTCCTACCATCATCACCTCAACTATCAGTCTTGATGATCTCACGGAAACGGGTGCCCCTGCCGAATGGGACATCGCCCAGCATCGCTACGACGTAAAGACCAACGGTGCTGCCGTGATGATGACCCCTTATCGTTCCATCGAGGAATTGGAGGCGGCAGGATTGCCATCGGAAGGTGAATGGGTGGAAGACGAAGAGAGCGAACAATGCATCACGGTGGATATGTCGCACATGATGGAGGGTTATCTCACCTATGCCCCAGGACACAAGAACAAGGAACTGGGCAAGTGGGTGGAGGTCGATACGAGCAACATGCCCCCGAACTATACGATGCACGATAACGTCATGCTCCTGCACTTTGCCGATGGCACTTATGCAGCCATCCAGCTTGCGAACTTCATGAGCACCGACAGTTATCAAGTGAAGGGGTGGATGACGGTGAATTATAAGTATCCAGTAGTATTTGATTGAGAAGTGAAGAAGTTAAACATCATATATATAATGGGGCTGTGTGCATGCGCTACTGCCTACGCTGAGGAGGAGCCTGCTGACACAGCTGTATGGAACAGAGACCCGTTGGGACTGGAGACGGTGGTGGTTACTGCCACACGCACACCCAAGGCTCTGAAAGACATTCCTGTGGTGACGCGTGTCATCACGGCTGAGGACATTCAAAAGGTGGATGCCACCAATGTGAAGGACATGCTGCAGCAGGAACTGCCAGGATTGGAATTCACCTATTCGATGGGTCAGCAGGTGCTGAACATGGGCGGTTATGAAGGCAACAACATCCTTTTCCTTGTGGATGGTGAACGGATGGCAGGTGAGTCGATGGACAACGTGGATTTCTCACGTCTCAACCTCTCCAGCATCGAGCGCATCGAGATCGTGAAAGGTGCTGCCTCCACACTCTATGGATCGTCGGCTATGGGAGGCGTCATCAACATCATCACGAAAAGCCCCTCTGCCACATGGGCTGCCAACGTGAACAGCCGTTATGAAGGTGCCACGAAGGAATGGAGACATGGTGCCAGCGCCGACTTCAACATCGGTAAGGTGAACTCATTGACCACTTTCCAGATGACGGATGCCAAGGCGTTGGATTTGGGTGAAGACTCCTCTCTGCCCACTTATGGTGGCAAGTCCTACAACGTGAAGGAACGTCTCATCTGGCAGGTGACGGATGCCCTGAAACTGACAGGTCGTGCTGGCTTCTTCTTTCGTGAACGTGAGTCGGGCATGGTGAGTCATGAGCGTTATCGTGATGTGAACGACGGCATCAGAGCCAACTGGTGCATCAACTCGTTGCAAGACCTCGAGGTGGCTTACAGTTTTGACCAGTACGACAAGTCTGACCTCAATATGCTCACCCACAAGGACATTCGCGACTATTCCAACCGTCAGCACATTGCCCGTGCGCTCTACAACTCTCAACTCTCAACCCTTAACTCTCAACTCAGTCTTGGTGCCGACTACATGAACGACTACCTGATGACCTACCAGTTCGCCGATGACCACAAATCCCGCATCCAGAACAGCTACGATGCCTTCGTGCAGTGGGACTACACGCCCTCCCGTCATTGGGAAGTCATCGGTGGGGTACGCTACGACTACTTCTCAGCAGCGGCAAAGGGAATGCCCACATGGAAGTTGGCTGGTATGTGGAAGAGTGGTCTTCATAGCCTCCGTGCCTCCTACGCCTCGGGCTTCCGTGCCCCCTCGCTGAAGGAACTCTACATGGACTTTTTCATGGGTGGCATCTTCATGATTTATGGCAACCCCGACCTGAAGTGTGAGACCAACCACAACTTTTCCCTGACATGGGAACATCATGGAGCCATTGGTGACAAATTCAAATACAGCACCACTGCCACAGGACTCTACAACTTCTTCAACAACTACATCACCACCGCCACCGTGATACGTGACGGCAAGTCGGGACAGATGTACACCAACATCGCCAAGCAGCAGATTGTGGGTGCCGACCTTAATGCCCAGTTGCATCACATCAGCGGGTTGGGCACGAAGGTGTCGTATGCCTTCGTCAAGAACATCGTGGAGAAGGGGAAGCCCGACCTCACGGCAGCACGTCCTCATTCCCTCACATGGCGATTGGATTATGACCACCAGTTCTCTCCCAACTATGGGTTGTATGTGGCATTGTCGGGACGTTTTCTGTCGGCAGTCGATGTGACAGAATACACCTCCACACAATTGGACGAGATGACTAAGACACACTACGACGGCTATTCCATCTGGAAGCTGAACCTTTCCGGTCGCTTTCTTAAAGGCATCACCTTGAATGGGGCTGTTGATAACCTCTTCAACTACAAGCCCAAGACTTACTATGCCAACTCACCCGTCACGCTTGGAACGACATTGACGGTGGGGCTTTCAATCGACATAGATAAATTCTTTTGAACATGAAAAAACTGAAAAAGAAATACATATTCTTTGGCATCCTGGCTGCAATTCTCATTGTAGCCATTGCCGCATTCTGGCGCTCGATGTGCAGTCCGACTGATGTGGCTTTTGTCAACTACCAAGTCATCACGTTGGGAGACATCTCGAAAGCCAACGACAACAACTTCATCCGTCTGCATGAGGCTCAGCTTGATGACATCGACGATTGGGACGACTATGATGTCGTGCTCATCAACGGTATGGGACTCCGCATCACAGAAGAGCAACGTGCAAAGATTCAAGACCTGGCAGACAACGGACTGAATGTGTTGACCACCGCTGCGACCAATCCTGCCAACAATATTGTCAGCGTGGACGAGTGGGATGCCGACTCCTTAAAGCAATATCTCTCGGCTGGCGGTAGGAAGAACTACCGCAACCTCCTCAACTATCTGCGCAACGAGGTGGACGGCAAACTCTTCTTCCTCAACGAGGTGGAGCCAGTTGAAGAACGTGAGGCGCAGTTGCTGTATCACCCCAATGTAAAGGATAAGGAAGGGGAGGAATGTTCGTTCGTCTGCATCAAGGACTACAATCAATATCTTAGCGAGAATGGACTAATGAAGGGAGGTGTGCCCCGTATTCTCATCACAGGTATGATGGGAGATGCCACCGACCTCATCAAACGTCTGGAGGCGACCAATAATGTCGTGTATGCCACACGCGACCTTGCTACACTCATCAAGACACAAGCCATCGACAGCATCAACCCTGCTGCCATCATCAATATGGCACACGGACGCATCGGCGACTCTGCGGTGGAGTACCTGAAAAAGCAGAATATTCCGCTCTTTTCTACTGTCAATGTAAATCGTATGACGGCTGATTGGGAGGCTGACAAGCAGGGGATGCAGGGAGGTTTCTTCTCGCAGAGCATCATCACACCAGAGATTGACGGCATGATCCGTCCCTTCGTGCTTTTCGCCATTCGTGAAGGTAAGGACGGACTGCCTGAAGCTTACACCATCCCCGAACGTCTGGAAACGTTTGTGGATGCTGTCAATAGACACGTCAACTTGAAATTGATTGACAACAAGGACAAGAAAGTGGCGATCGTCTATTTCAAGGGTCCTGGCTCCAACGCTTTGACTGCATCGGGACTGGAAGTGGTGCCCTCGCTCTACAACTTGTTGGTCAAGATGCGTGAGGAAGGATACAATGTGCAGGGACTTCCTGCATCGGCAGAAGCATTAGCAGAACTGATTCAGCGGTCTGGCAGTGTGTTTGGCACCTATGCTGAGGGTGCACAGGCGAAGTTCCTCAAAGAAGGCAAACCGCAGCTGGTCAGCAAGCATGACTTCGAGGCTTGGACTAAGGCGCTCTTCACGGAGAAGATGCAGGACGAGATGCGGCGCGTGAACGGCAACTTCCCTGGCAACTATCTGGCGAAAGACGCAGAGACGCTGGGACTCCCCATCATCCAGCTGGGCAATGTCGTCTTGATGCCACAGATGCCAGCTGGTACGGGCAACGACTCTTTCAAGATGATACATGGAACGGAAAGTGCGCCTCCTTATCCTTATATCGCTCAGTATCTGTGGATTCAGCAGGGGTTCAAGGCTGACGCGCTCGTCCATTTCGGTACGCATGGCTCGCTCGAATATACGCCAGGCAAACAGGTGGCACTCTCGCAGAATTGCTGGAGCGATCGACTCATCGGTGCTTTACCTCACTTCTATCTCTACACCATCGGCAATGTAGGTGAGGGCATGATTGCCAAACGTCGCACCTATGCCTCGTTGATGTCCTACCTTACACCTCCATTCATGGAGAGCAACTTGCGCACCCTCTACAGCAAGTTGAGCGATGCCATCGAGACCTACAACAAAGCCCCTAACGAGAAGGCTGCATTGGCCGTCAAGGCGATCACCATCGATATGGGCATTCATCGCGAACTGCACCTTGACAGCATCAAGAGCAAACCTTATACGGAAGCAGAGATTGCTCGTGTGGAGGCTTTTGCTGAGGAGCTGATGAACGAGAAGATTACCAGCAAGTTCTACACGTTGGGTGTGCCCTACGAGATGGAACGTGTCAATTCTTCCGTCTATGCAATGGCAACCGAACCGATTGCTTACAGTCTTCTTGCATTGGATAAGATGCAGAGACGTGTGGCTGGCGATGTGGAGAAGCATCAGACTGTCTTCACAACTCGCTATCTCAACCCAGCCAAGGCATTGGTGGGCAGACTCCTGAACCGACAAGGAGATGTGACGGATGCTGAAGTGTGCCAGATAGCTCATATCAGCGAGGCTGACTTGCAGCGTGCCCACCATATTGATTCCATCCTTGCCGCTCCGCAACAAATGATGAGCATGATGCAGAGTATGGCAAATGAAGTGCCTGGAGCAAAGCAAAAAGTATCGACAAAGCCTCAAGGACAAAAGATGGACGGTCCTTCGAAGAAAGATAAGGCTAAGATGCGTGAGATGGGGAAGGGCATGGATCCAAAGAAAGCGCTGGCTCTCGCCAAGATGATGGGCGCAACACCTGAACAACTGAAGAAGATGAAGGCGAGCATGATGGGGAAGAAAGGTGCCTCTGATGCTCACACAGACAGCAAGATGTCGAACATGTCGCCTGCTATGCAAGCGATGGTGGATAAGGTGGCTGAGGCTGGTATGCTGACCAAGGAGGAGAAGGAATTCTCACGTGTTGTACTGGAGGTGGAGCGCACCATCCGCAACGTGAATAACTATAAGACAGCCCTGCTCACCTCTCCTGCAGTAGAGATGGAGAGCTTGTTGAATGCATTAGCGGGCGGTTATACGACACCCTCAACGGGTGGTGATGTCATCAGCAATCCGAATGCTGTGCCGACGGGTCGTAATCTCTATGGCGTAAATACGGAAGCCTGTCCTACGGAACAAGCATGGGAGAAGGGTAAGGAATTGGCTGAAAACACTATACGCCTGTATCAGGAACGTCACCACGACAGCATTCCCCGCAAGGTGAGCTATACATTGTGGTCGAGCGAGTTCATTGAGACAGGGGGTGCCACGATTGCCCAATGTCTCTTTATGTTGGGTGTGGAACCCATCCGTGATGCTTTCGGCAGGGTGACGGACATACGGCTTATCCCTTCAAAGGAACTGGGTCGCCCTCGTATTGACGTGGTGGTGCAGACCTCGGGGCAGTTGCGTGACTTGGCTGCCTCACGGCTGTTCCTCATCACACGTGCGGTGGAGATGGCGGCTGGGGCGAAGGATGATGCCTATCCGAACAGGGTGTCGGAGAGTGTGAGAGAGGCTGAACGTGTGTTGGTGGATAAGGGTCTTTCGCCGAAGGAAGCAAGGGAGGTGAGCACTTATCGTGTGTTTGGGGGTGTGAATGGCAACTACGGCACAGGCATTCAGGGTATGACGATGGCGAGTGACCGTTGGGAGAAGGAGTCGGAACTGGCTGAGGTGTATCTGAACAACATGGGTGCTTTCTATGGCAAGGAAGACCAGTGGGAGGATGTACGCCAATACGCTTTTGAGGCGGCTTTGGCGAATACAGATGCGGTGATTCAGCCTCGTCAGTCGAACACATGGGGTGCGTTGTCGCTTGATCATGTGTATGAGTTCATGGGTGGCATGAATATGGCGGTGCGCAATGTGACGGGCAAGGAGCCTGATGCTTATCTGTCTGATTACAGGAACCGCAACCGTGTGAAGATGCAGGAGGTGAAAGAGGCGATTGGTGTGGAGAGCCGCACAACGCTCTTCAACCCTACTTACATCAGGGAGAAGATGCAGGGAGGTGCCAGCGATGCGAATGTGTTTGCGGAACTGGTGCAGAACACTTTCGGATGGAATGTGATGAAGCCCGAAGCCATTGACAACGAGATGTGGGACGGCATCTACGACACCTATGTGAAAGACCAATTCAACCTGAACACCCGTGCGTTCTTCGAGCAGAAGAATCCTGCAGCCTTGCAGGAAGTGACGGCTGTGATGATGGAGTCGGCACGCAAGGGTTATTGGGAAGCCTCAGAGGATCAGTTGAAGGAGGTGGCGAAGTTGCATACGGAGCTGGTGAACAAGTATGGTGCCAGCGGCTCGCAGATGGTGAGCGACAATCAGAAGTTACAGAACTACATCGCGGACAAAGTGGATGCCACTTCGGCAAAGGCATACAAACAGCAAATCAGCGAAGTGCGTGAGGAGAAGGTGAGCGACAAGGATGGCAAGGTGCTGAAGAAGCAGGAGATGAATGCGACGGAGGAAAAGACTACGTTGGTGAATAATCTTGTGGTGGCAGGCATTGTCGTGGTGTTTGTGGTGCTGATGGTCTTGCTGATTCGTCGTCGCCGACAGACCAATAAAGATTGAATAGATGGAAGCGGTTGTGCTGATCATGATATTCTTAGTTTGCTTCAACTTCGTGCTGAAGCAGACCTATCGAAAGGCGTGGATGGTCATTACCATCTCGGTGGTGTGTGGCCTGTTCGTTGCCTTCACTTGGCCATGGGCGATTGAGCAGAGCAAGTCGCAGTTGCAGGATTGGCTCAACAACCCGACGCTGATGCTCGACACGGCTGTGGTGCTGAGTGTGGAGGTCATTGTGCAGATGGCATATTGCATTTTGGCGGCACATCTGATGAACACAGGAATGGTCAGACGACGTACCTTGTGGATGTACAAACTCCTGCGTTGGTTCCCAGGACTGCTCATCTTTCCCGTCCTGTTCCATCTCGAAACCATGTGTATGTTTTGGTTGACAGGCATGGAGTTCACCACCATTGCCTACGGTCTGGCTATCATGGTTGCGCTCGCCATTCCTGCTTTGACATGGGGCATACGTTGGCTCATTCCTGAGAAGGAACTGCGCTTGGAGGTCTTCTTCCTCGGGAATGCCCTCATCGCCATCCTCGGCATCATCGCCACGGTGAATGGTCGGACGGCTGTGACAGGTTTCTCCGAAGTGAACTGGAATGCACTGCTGGGCATCGTCGGACTGATGCTGCTGGGTGGTGTCATTGGCTTCATCCAACATCGCTTAACCTCTCTAAACTCTAAACTCTAAACGTTATAAGATATGATGCATTACATTTCTGATATTCTTTATTGGATTTCGACAGGTCTGCTCGTACCTGTCATTGTTCTTCTCATCCTCCTCTTTGGACGTGCTTTGCTGCTTATTGGCAGCTTTTTCGGGCAGTACCTCTCTGTGCGCAAGACGGAAGCTCTGCTGAAACAGAATTTTGATGCCCTTGACGGGAATAATGTCACGACATTGGCTGAACGACTGCCCAACGGACAGAAGTCACTCGTGGTGAGTTACATCCGTCGTATGCTGGAACACAAGGACAGCGAGGCGCACTTGCAGAAACTGCTCTCAGACTTCGAGATTGCGTCTGCCGCCGACCTCGCCACCAGCAAAACCTTGGCGAAGATGGGACCTATGCTCGGACTCATGGGCACGCTCATTCCGATGGGACCTGCCCTCGTGGGACTCTCGACGGGTGACATTGCCTCGATGGCTTATAACATGCAGGTAGCGTTCGCCACAACGGTCGTTGGTCTTTTCTCTGCCGCCATTGGCTTCATCACAGGACAGGTGAAAGCACGTTGGTATCAGCACGACAGCGTGAACCTTCAGTTCTTGGCAGATTTACTCACAGAAAAACAATAAGAGTGTATGCTGAAAAGAAGGAATAACTTGCTGATGAAGTCAGCTGATGATGATGACCCGATGTCAGTGGTCAGCAACCTCTTCGACGTGGCGATGGTCTTTGCCGTTGCCCTCATGGTGGCGCTTGTCACTCGTTACAACATGACGGAGATGTTCTCTCAGGAGGACTTCACGATGGTGAAGAACCCCGGCAAGGAGAACATGGAGATCATCACCAAGGAGGGACAGAAGATTAACCGTTACACTCCCAGTGAAGACCAGTCACATGCCGACGGCACGAAAGGCAAGCGTGTGGGCGTGGCGTACGAATTGGAGAACGGTGAGATTATCTATGTGCCAGAGTAGGATTGTTGTACTGTTGCACACGATGACAACGACATTGATTATAGGACTGCTGATTCCGCTGCTGGGCACGATGCTTGGTTCCGCTTTCGTCTTTCTGATGAAGGATGAAATGTCTGTGCGCTTACAGAAGTCGCTACTGGGCTTCGCTTCAGGAGTTATGGTGGCCGCGTCGGTATGGTCGCTGCTGATTCCCGCAATAGAGATGGAAACGGTAAATGGCAAATGGTCTGTAATTCCTGCTGCCGTAGGATTCCTTCTTGGTATGGGTTTCCTGTTGCTGATTGACGAACAGACCCCTCACCTTCATATCGGTACGGACAAGCCTGAGGGAATGCGCTCGCATCTTTCAAAGACTGCGATGCTTGCCCTTGCCGTCACCATTCACAACCTGCCTGAAGGTATGGCTGTCGGTGTAGTCTTTGCCGGTGCAGAAAATGGTGCTGCCCATGTATCCTTGGCAAGTGCTGTTGCCGTCTCATTGGGTATTGCTATTCAGAACGTACCAGAAGGAGCCATCATTTCCATGCCGATGCAAGCCGCGGGAAATAGCCGTTGGCGGTCGTTTCTTCTTGGTTCTCTAAGTGGTGCCGTCGAACCTATAGGTGCTGTTGCCGTTTTGTTGTTGGCCTCTCTATTGATGCCCGTTCTTCCCTATATGCTCGCTTTTGCCGCAGGTGCCATGTTCTACGTTGTGGTCGAAGAACTCATCCCTGAAGCCTCCAACGGTCAGCACTCCAATCTCAGCACTATCGGCTTTGCCATCGGCTTCGTACTAATGATGGTGCTTGATGTGGTGATGGGATAACAAATGGACAAATAAAGGGGATGTTGAACAAGACTTGTCAATTTTTTCGTCAAAAGCTTGCTTTTCGCCATCAAATGTTGTACCTTTGCACTCGTGGAATGATGGTTGTCTCATGATTCATTTTCAGAAGCCATAATTCACAAAAAGCCAACAGACATCTCCATACCAACGCTATACCATGTCTATACCAACTCTATACCAAGTCTATAGCACCTTTAGGTTTCCTATGGGTTATCGTAGAGTTATCAAGGGGGTAACCAAGACCCACGGACGGGATAACGATGGGCTGGCGATGGGTGATCAACCTCAAACTAAACCAAGGGAACCTCAAAAGGAGGTCTAAGGTAACTGAAAGTGATTATAACGTAAACCTAACAACCTAACAAATATGGCAGATTATCGTGGAGAAAAGAAACGAGGAAAACTTGGGGATCTGATATACAGTTCTTGGAATGGGCGCCCATACGTGCGGCGACGTCCAGCCGTTGTGGCCAATCCTCAGACTGAGGCACAGCAGAATCATCGTCATGTATTTGCTGAGATTTCACGGCTTTCATCTGCCATGAAGGTTGCTCACACTGAAGGTCTCCATTGGCAGGCCGTTCGCCAGAAACTCAATACCCACAGCGTTTTCAAGAGTTTGAATAAGGACTGCTATGGCTCTGATGGCATAGACTATCCTCACATCCGTATCAGTCACGGTTCGGTGACTGATGTTTCTATCGAATCTGCCGAAGTCAATGTGCAAGGCATAATAGAAGTGAGGTTCACCGCCAGTCCTTTGTCAGATGGAAGGAATGACCTGTTCTTCCTCTATGTCTTCTGCCCTGATTTACGTGATGGGCGTTTTGCCCAACCTGTCACCCGTTCCATCGGTGAAGTTCGTGCGAGTGTACCCAGTGAGTGGCAAGGCCACCTGCTGCACCTTTATGCCTTTATGAAAGATGCCAAAGGTCGTACGTCTGAGACTATTTATGTGGGGGTGTTTCAAGGGTAGAGTGGAAAGAGTATCTAATGACAAATTAAGAATACCGCAACAAATAACAAACAATTGAATAATATGCAAGAGATTAACTACAAAGACATGATGTTCAATCCGTTCAACCTGATTGGTGGTGAATGGATGTTGGTGACTGCTGGTAACGAGCAGAAGTGTAACACAATGACTGCCTCTTGGGGACACTTGGGATGCCTGTGGGGACATAACGACCCGACAGCGGTCATCTACCTGCGCCCATCACGCTACACCAAGGAGTTTGTGGACAGGGAGGGCTATTTCACACTTTGCGTAATGGATAAGTCGTTCAAGAAACAGATGGGCTACCTCGGGAGTGTGTCAGGTCGTGACGAAGATAAGATTAAAAAGGCTGGTCTCACACCCGTCTATGCTGATAACACCGTCTATTTCGAGGAGGCCAAACTAGTGCTGATTTGCAAGAAACTCTATCAGTCGGAGCTGCAAGAGAGCGGATTCCTCTATCAGGACACTATCGACGCGAACTATCCCCAGCGCGACTTCCATACGATGTACGTCGGCAAGATTGAGAAGGTATTGGTAAGGGATGACGAGTATCTGAAATCCGTGTAAAGCCATTCGTTATGGAAATACTTTGCGTTGAATAAACAGATTTGAGATGATAAGAAAAGCAAACAAGAATGACATCAAAGGAGTGATCGACCTGTTGTATCAAGCGGACGCGGTGCATCATGGCATTCGTCCAGATCTGTTCAAGGGGAACACGCCCAAATATGACGAGCAAGAATTGGCGGCTATTATCGACGATGCCAGCAAACCCATCTTCGTCTATGAGGACGGGAATATCTTGGGTCATGCTTTCTGCCAGATTACTGAGGTGAAAAACCATCGGCTGCTCCAGGACATCAAGACGTTGTATATTGATGATATTTGTGTGGATGAAAAGGCTCGTGGCCAGCACATTGGAAAGGCATTGTATGAGCATGTCCGCGATTATGCTCAGTCAATAGGCTGCTATAACATCACCTTGAATGTCTGGGAGGGAAATGATTCCGCCTTCTCCTTTTATCAAAGCATGGGCATGAAAGTGCAGAAGACGGGAATGGAAACGATAATGGAATAGCAGATTCCGTAATTCTGGTAATTCTTTCCAAGATTCGGGTAGTGCCTGTTCCGCAGAACCGCCGTACCTTTGCCGACGAATTCAAAACGTAATGAACATGAAGAATTTTGCATTGATTTTGATGTCGCTCCTGATGATGTGCTGCACGAAGGACGACAAGGCAAAGGCGGCCACCGTGCAAGAGGCAGGCAAGACGCTAGTGGTGTACTACAGTTATACGAACAATTGTCACGAGATCGTGACCTCTCTGACGAGCCAGATTCAAGCAGATGTGATGCGCATCGAACCTGCGGACAAAACACAGAAGTACGAGGCAAACAACTATGCCATTGGCACGGCGCTGCTGAATGCCATCAAGGCCAATCCCAACGATGCGGCGAGCTATCCGGCCATCGACCCCGTGAGCATCACCGACCTCTCGCAGTATGAGAACATCATCATCGTGACGCCGCTGTGGTGGAGTCAGATGGCGGCCATCATGCAGACGTACCTATTTAATTATGGTGCACAGATGTCGGGCAAACATGTGGCACTGATTGTGTCGAGCTACAGTAGCAGCATCAGCGATGTGGTGGCAGACTCAAAGCGATTGGTGAAGAACGTCACTTGGATGGGTGATGCGCTATGGATCAACAATAGCAACCACAGGAATCGTGCCTCGCTGATAGAGAACTGGCTGCCGACGTTGAACTTCGCAGAAAAACAAACTACTATGGACAAGATGTATATCACTATCGAAGGACAGACACAGACTGTGACGCTCGTCGACAATCAAGCAACAAAGACGCTTGTTGAGAAATTGCAGCAGACTCCCGTCACCGTGACGCTGAACAGCAGCGGAGGCTTTGAGATTTGGGGAACGCTGGGCTTCTCATTGCCCACAAACAACGAGCAGATTAATGCGCAGCCTGGTGATGTGATTCTCTATAACGGCTCAAACATCTGTATCTTCTACGGCACGAACTCGTGGAGCTACACTCGTTTGGGCAAGATTGACGGTCTGTCGGAAAATCAGCTTCGCACGTTCCTCAAAGCTCGCGAAAGCAACATCAGCGTCACGCTGTCGCTGAACAACACAACAGGCATCAGCAGCGTCCGCTCCAATACAGAAAGCGGTGTGTATTATTCGCTGAACGGTCAGCGAGTGGAGAATCCAACACATGGCATATATATAAAGAATGGTAAAAAAGTAATCTTATGAAACGAGTGATTGTGATTTCTACGAGCCTGCGTCGCGGTTCAAACAGCGACATGCTCGCTGATAAGTTTGTGGAAGGTGCCAAGGCTGCTGGAAACGAGGTTGAGAAAATTTCGCTTGTTGGCAAGAACATACAGTTCTGCAAGGGTTGCTTTGCTTGTCAGAAACTTGGCCGTTGCGTCATCAATGACGACGTAAACGATATCATGGCGAAGGTCATGAATGCAGATGTCATTTGCTGGGCTACTCCCATCTACTATTACGAGATGAGCGGTCAGATGAAGACACTCATCGACCGCATGAACGCCATGTATGAACTTGACTATCAGTTCCGCGATGTCTATCTGCTGACCACAGCCGCCGAGGACGAAGAGCAGACTCCGAAGCGTGCAGAAGCAGGTCTGACGGGTTGGATTGACTGCTATCCGAAGTCGCGTCTGGCAGGCACTCTCTTCTGTGGCGGTGTGAACGATGCCCGTGAGATAGAGGGAAATGCAAAGCTTCAGGAAGCATACGAATTAGGAGAAAATATATAATCTTATAAGGTATGAAGAAAGTATTATTAGCCGCAATGCTGATGGGTCTGACGCTCACAGCATGCAACAAGAACAAACAAACTACAAACGAAGATATGAATACAACACTGACATTGACTCAGGAGTGGGACAAGGTGTTCCCACAGAGCGACAAGGTTGACCACAAGAAAGTGACGTTCAAGAACCGCTACGGCATCGAATTGGTTGCCGATATGTACATTCCTAAAGAAGTTAAGAAGTTTGCAGCCATTGCTGTTTCTGGCCCCTTCGGTGCAGTGAAGGAGCAATCGAGCGGACTGTATGCCCAGACGCTGGCTGAGCTCGGCTTCCTTACTATCGCCTTCGACCCGTCCTATACCGGTGAGAGCGGTGGCGAGCCACGTTATGTGTCATCGCCCGACATCAACACCGAGGACTTCAGCGCTGCCGTTGACTTCCTTTCCCTGCAGGACAATGTTGACCCTGAGCGCATCGGCATCCTTGGCGTATGCGGCTGGGGTGGCATCGCCCTCAACGCAGCGGCGCTCGATCCGCGCATCAAAGCCACTGTGGCAACGACGATGTACGACATGAGCCGCGTGTCGCAGAACGGCTACAACGACGAGGGAGACAGCAAGGAGGCTCGCAATGCCATGCGCAAAGCTCTGGCCGAACAACGGCTCACAGACCTCCGCAACGGTTCCTACGAGCGTGCCGGCGGCGTGGTGGAAGACCCGACCGACATGCCGTGGTTTGTTCAGCAGTACCATGCCTATTACAAGACCCCTCGCGGCTACCATGCCCGTTCGCTCAACTCCAACGAGGGCTGGAACAAGACATCCGTCCTGCCGTGGCTTAACGCCGGTTTCCTCAAGTTCACCGACGAGATAGACAATGCCGTGCTGATACTGCATGGCGAGAAGGCCCACAGCCGCTATTTCGGCATTACGGCGTATGAGAACATGACCGGCGCGAAGGTCGATCTGCAAGGTCAGGATGCGAACCTGCAACCGCTGAACGAGCCTCTCACCGAGCCGCTCATCGTCACTCGTGGCAACAAGCAACTCTACATCGTCCCTGGTGCCACCCATTGCGACCTCTACGACGGCGGCGAGAAAAGCTATATTCCTTTCGACCAGTTAGCAGTATTTTTCCAAGAGAATTTGAAATGACCAACAACAGAATTATCCAGATAGACAGCGTTGATGCGTACAACAAACTATACGGATGGGAGACGCTGCACCCGCTGGTGACGGTGGTGAACCACGCCGAGCCGATGGAGAGCCTGAACCACTCGCGGCTGAACTACGGTCTGTACGCACTATTCTTGAAGCAGGGCGACGGCTGCTCAATACGTTATGGACGCGAGAAGTACGACTATCAGGAGGGAACCGTCGTGAGCTTCAAGCCCGGTCAGGTGGTAGAGGTGGAATGGGACGAAAGCCGCCCTATGCCACCATCGCGCGGACTGCTGTTCCATCCTGACCTGCTCTACGGCACGCAACTCGCTCGCCGCATCAATGACTACACGTTCTTCGACTACGACCAGCGCGAGGCCTTGCACCTCTCGGAACGTGAGCAGCACATGGTGGTGGAACTGTTCGACAGAATCGAAGAGGAGCTGCAGCACCCCATCGACCGCCACTCTCAGATGCTCATCACCGATGCCATCGGCCTGCTCTTGGACTACTGCATGCGCTACTACGACCGACAGTTCATCACACGCCATAAGGTGAACAGCGACATCCTTACCGCCTTCCATCAGCAGTTGCGCGAGTACTTCGTGAGTGGCCATCCTGAACAGCACGGTTTGCCAACTGTTGCATACTTCGCCGACAAGGCCTGTCTGTCGCCCA